>CAVITM010000025.1:0-17576 GCA_963645455.1 Moraxellaceae bacterium
TACCAGTAGTGTCTGAATCAGGCCCTGGGTCATGACCCAGACGGTTTTGTTGGTTCCGTTAAAATAACCCACCATGCTAAACAATATTGCCGTTACAATTGTTTCCGGTGCAAAGCCTTTCAGATAGGCATAACCATTCTGGATCACCGCTGCATCCGTGGTGAAAATACCTGATAACAGATCACCCTTAAACAAAACCAACACAAATACGAGGCAACCCACCACAAGGCCTACGCCCATTCCGGTAAACATGGACTGTTTTGCACGTGTTTTCTTGCCGGCGCCTATGTTCTGGGAAACAAAGGATGCCATGGACTGCATCAGGGAACTGGGTACCAGCATGGCAAAGTTTACGATCTTGCAGGCAACACCATAGCCGGAGGAAGCTTCCAGACCAAGTCGGTTCACAAAAGCACACAGTGCAAGGAAGGAAATCTGTGTCAGAAACTCCTGCAATGCCAGGGGAAGTCCGATCTTTAAGAATTTTTTACACTGGGAATTCAATCTGAAATCTTTTTTGGTGATACGAAATGGAAGCTCTTTTTTTATCAGAAGCACGACTGCAAATACAACGCTCAGTGCCTGTGCAGCTACTGTTGCGATGGCCGCTCCTGCTGCATCCATATGAAATCCGGCAACCAGCAGCAGGTCACCGAACACATTGACGATACATGCCACCAGGACGAACAGCAGCGGAGATTTACTGTCTCCAAGTCCACGAAAGATTGCGGACAGCAGGTTATACGCTACAATAAAGAAAATACCGCCTCCACAAATGCGCACATAACTGGCAGTAAGATCCACTGCCTCCGCAGGTGCCTGCATCAGTACAGAAATCGGTCTGGCAAAAAATACCAGTGCAAAAAACAGCACCACAGACATCATGGCAAATACAACCAGGCCGCCGCCAATGACAGCTCCGATCTTTTCCGGTCTTTTTTCGCCTAGATAGCGGGCGATCAAAACGGTGATACCCATTGCAAACTGAACCACTACAAAGGTCACGAGATTCAGTACCTGACTTCCGGTGGAAACTGCCGAGAGTCCGGAGGTTGAACCAAATCTTCCTACTACAAGTAAGTCAACTGCACCGTATGCTGCCTGGAGGATCAGCGCTCCAAGAACCGGCATCATAAAGGCAACCAGTTTTTTCAGGATACTACCCTGTGTAAAATCTGCTTTATCGTTTGTCATGATTTTCTCCTCTCATACATAATTTTATAAAATTCCCCGATGGTTCTGATCATACAATCTGCATCTTCTTCTGAGATGTCCTTCAGATCTTCAGCCAGCTCACCGAAATAATTCTCATCGTATTCCTGAAACAGTTTCTGTCCCGCTTCTGTGACAGAGATGTAAGTCACGCGCCCATCATCCTGGGACGAGGTTTTCCGGAGGTAACCCTTTTTTTCCATCTCCTTCACTGTTCTGGTCACTCCCGGCCTGGGAAGATTCATCGCATCGCTGATGTCAGAAACTTTCACCTGAATTCCCTGCATTTCCAATTTCCGAATCTTTTCCAAATATTGGATATAAGAGGGCATCACACCCTCCGGCAGCGGTGGCAGCATTTCCCGGGCCCGCTTTGCCAGATAACATGCATCAAGCATTTCTTTGATTTTTTTATTGGTCATGGCATATGCCTCCATATAGTTATCTATGTTAATTACCATTGATAATTATATGATGATTGGAGGATTTGTCAAGAACTATTTTTTAAATCATCTTCCTATTGAAAAAAAACCAACTTACATTATAATGAAGGGGAACAAAGAGGATTGTATTTTATGGAGGTTATGACGAACATGAGAAAAACAAAGATCATCTGCACCATGGGACCTGCTACAGAAGCTCCCGAAGTGCTGGAGGCGCTGGTTGACAACGGCATGAATGTGGCCCGTTTTAATTTTTCACACGGCACCCATGCAGAGCAAAAGGAACGAATGGATCAGCTCAAAAAGATTCGTGCCAAAAAAGATCTCCCGATTGCGATTCTTTTGGATACAAAGGGTCCTGAAATCCGTGTCAAGAACTTTAAGAATAATAAGATCGAGTTAAAGCATGGCCAGACCTTTACCTTAACCACCAGCGAGGAACCGGGGGATGAGCATTCCGTAGGCATCACCTGCAAGGAGCTCTACCAGGATGTTTCCGTTGGAACCATCGTTTTGTTAGATGATGGTCTGATCTCCATGGAGGTCAAAGAAATCAATGGTACAGACATCGTCTGTGAGGTACATAATGACGGCGCATTAAGCAACCACAAGGGCATCAACGTACCGGGCGTCCATCTTTCCCTGCCCTATATGAGCGACAAGGATCGTGACGACATTCTCTTTGGCATTGACCAGGATATCGACATCATCGCCGCCTCCTTTGTCCGCTGCAAGGAAGATGTATTAGAGATCCGCCGTCTCTTAAAGCTTAACGGCGGTGAGGGCATTTCCATTATCGCAAAGATTGAAAATGATGAAGGTGTTAAAAATATTGATGAGATCATTCAGGTATCTGACGGTATCATGATCGCCCGGGGTGATATGGGTGTAGAGATTCCCATGGAGGAGGTTCCCGTCATCCAGAAAATGATCATAAAAAAGGTCTACGCTGCCGGCAAGCAGGTCATCACTGCCACACAGATGCTGGATTCCATGATGAAAAATCCCCGCCCCACCCGTGCGGAGGTCACAGACGTAGCCAATGCCATCTATGATGGCACCAGCGCTATCATGCTCTCCGGTGAGACTGCCGCAGGTGCCTATCCCATCGAAGCACTGCAGACCATGGCACGCATCGCACTGCGGGCAGAGGCAGACATCGACTACCGCAAGCGTTTCTTTACAACGGAGCGTGACGAGAACCCGGATATTACCGATGCCATCTGCCATGCCACATGTACCACGGCTCTGGACCTTGGTGCCCGCGCCATCCTTACAGTCACCAAATCCGGCGGTGCTGCCCGCATGATCTCCCGCTATCGTCCCCAGTCCGAGATCATCGCCTGCACCCCCAGCGCCAGAGTTGCCAGACAGCTCAACCTCTCCTGGGGCGTCACACCCATCGTCATGGAGGAACGCCATTACGTATTAGATCTGTTCAACCACGCTGTGGAATGTGCGCAGGAAAAGGACATCATCCAGGAAGGCGACATCGTAGTCATCACCTCCGGTGTGCCCCTGGGTCATTCCGGCACGACAAATATGATCAAGGTACAGAAGGTGGAAGCATTGTCCTGATCTGATTTTTCCGTTACCTATGAAGAGCCCCCGGCCGCTGCAATGCGAACCGGAGGCTCTTTTTTGATCAATATTTACGCACAGCTGACCGGGCGCTTCGCTCCGGTCACCATTTCCCAGTGATCCAGCACATATCTGCCGATCACAGGATCATACATTTTCCCGAGATTACGCTCGATCTCATAATAACAGTAAATGAAATCATGGGCTTTGCGATAACACCGGTTCGATGTCATGGCATCGATGGAATCACAGATCGCGATGATCCTGGCTCCTAGCGGAATCTCTGTGCCCGCAGCCCCGGTGGGATAACCCCGTCCGTCAAAGCGTTCATGATGCATGAGCACAATGTCGGACAGCTCACTAAGCTTTTTGGATTTTCCAAGTATCCCTGCCCCAATCTGCGGATGTTTTTTTATAAGTTCAAATTCCTCATCGGTCAGTCTGCCTGCCTTGTTCAGCACAGCATCCGGCACACCGATTTTGCCGATGTCATGCAAATGCGCCGCAATATGGATTTTCTCCCTATCTGATGCCCGAAGACTCAGCAGCTCACAGACCCGAAGAGCCATATCACTCACACGCTGTGAATGTCCGGCTGTATACGAATCCTTTGCATCCAGCGCACAGACAATGCACTCAATGATCTCATGATAATCGATCTCTGTTCTCATATCTTACACCTTTAAGCTGCCTGACCCCGCCCAGAATGGGATCAGACAGCCCCTTTTAAGTTAGTTGTCTCTAACCTCTGGTACAGAATAACATAACAGAAATTGAAAATCAAGACCCTCTGCTGATAATTTTTCTTATAACTCTTTCATACTATCCACACTAATCAGCAGTGTGGACAGGTTATGCAGCATCGCAGATGTGGTCGGCTGGATCACACCGCCAACGCCCAGCAGAATCAGTGCCGTATTGATTGAAACGATCCTGCGGTAGTTGCGGTCGATCCGCTTCATCAGCGCCACACTCATCCTTCGCAGACGGACAATCTCATACAGATCATCCGCTGCCACCGTGATATCCGCAATCTCCCGGGCCAGCTCGGCGCCGTCGCTGATTGCGATTCCTGCATCTGCACTGGAAAGTGCCGGTGAATCATTGACGCCATCACCGATCATAAGCACCCGGCGTCCGGCTGCCTTTTCCCGCTCCACAAAGCCTGCCTTGTCCTCCGGAAGCACCTCAGCATAATACTCGTCCACGCCGACGCTGGCTGCCACCGCAGCCGCTGTCCGCTCGCTGTCTCCGGTCATCATGACAATCTTTTTAAAGCCTGCCTGATGCAGTGCCTCTACAACCTCTGCACTCTCCGGCCGCAGCGGATCCTCGATACAGATCACAGCTGCCAAAAGGCCATCAATGGCCAGATACAGATGCGAATATTCTACCGGAAGTGCGTCAAAACGTTCTTTATATTCCGGCCGGATCCTGCAATGCTCATCATCAAAGACAAAATGGGCACTTCCGATAATGACACGCTGCCTTCCGATGTGGGAGGAGATGCCATGGGCAACAATATATTCCACCTTGGAATGCATTTCCTCATGATCGAGGCCGGCTTTTTGTGCCGCCAGTACCACTGCCTTTGCCATGGAATGAGGAAAATGCTCCTCTAAACATGCCGCCATGCAAAGCAGCTCCTCTTCTGAAAGCTGGCACATGGGAACCACCAGCTTCACCGTAGGCTTCGCCTCTGTCAGTGTGCCGGTCTTGTCGAACACAATGGTCTCAGCTTCTGCAACTGCTTCCAGGAATTTTCCACCCTTAACGGTAATGCCGCCATCTCTTGCCTGGCGGATGGCAGACAGCACAGCCAGCGGCATGGCAAGCTTCAATGCACAGGAAAAATCCACCATCAGCACGGCCATCGCCTTTGTGGTATTTCGCGTCAAAAGCCAGGTCACTGCCGTACCTGCCAGTGTAACCGGTACCAGCTGGTCTGCCAGACGTGCAGCTTTTCCTTCTACAGAAGACTTAAGCTTTTCGGATTCCTCGATCATGGTCACAATACGCTCATAGCGGGAGGTGCCACCGATCTTCTTTACACAGAAGGTAATCTCACCTTCCTCTAACACGCTGCCGGCATAGACATAACCATCCTTTTCACGGTGGACCGCCAGGGGCTCGCCGGTCAGGGAAGCCTGGTTGACCATGCCGTCACCGGATACCACCACTCCGTCAAAGGGGATGATATTGCCCATATGTACAACTACCAGATCCTCTTCTTTCACCTGTGAGCTATCGACTAATACCTCCTGTGAACCGCTCTTGACCCATACCTTAGATACCTGAAGGGCCATGCTTCGTGCAAGATCACCCACGGATTTTTTATGGGTCCACTCCTCTAAGGTCTCACCGATTCCAAGCAAAAACATGACAGAGCCTGCCGTGTTGGTATCGCCTCGAAGGATGGATACACAGATCGCCGTCGCATCCAGCACCGCCACTTCCAGCTTGCCATGAGCCAGCGAACATAGTCCCTCCTTCAGATAATGAAGACTGCGCCAAACGGTCCATGCCGCCCGCAGCGGATAGGGAAGCAGAAGCTTCCGGGTATAATGCCACAGCACCTGGCTGGCAAGCTTTTCTTTGTATTCGTTATTTAATTCCCGTCCGGAATTTGCTAAAACTGCCTCCGGCACTTCCACGGACTCATATCGGAATCTCTTAAGCGCCTGAATCAGAGCCCCGCGATCCCCCATAAAGCAAATGCAGGCATCGGCCGTCCGTTCATGAACCGTTACCTGCGTCACAGACTCCAGCGACTTCAAATAATACAGGAGCGTATCTGCCTGGGTCACAGACATACGCTCCTGCATCACATGAATTCGGATTCTGCCCGGAATCTCATGCTTGATCTCAAATTTCATGGATTACTCAGCCTGCGCTTCCTCTGGGGTCTCCTCTGCTGTTTCCCCGCCCAGATCTTCCTGCATCGCAGCTTCCTTTGCCTGTGCCCGATCCTCATTGATCTGCTTTGCCTCGGCTAAAATATCGCCTGCGTTTTCGGAAACCGTCTCTGCTGTCTTCATCACGCAATCCTTTGCACGAAGTACGGCTGCCGTACAATTGGTATATGCCTTTTTTGCATCTGCACTGGATAAAATCTTGATGCCTGCTGTTCCAAATAATACGCCGCCTGCAAATAATCCAAGCTTCTTCAGTTTAAAAATATTCATCATAAGATCCTCCTTTTCTTTCTTACAAGTGTGACATCCAAGTCTTAAAGCTAATGAAAAAAAATCCCTTCTTTGTATACGGCTCACTTTGCATCGATACAAAGGTATAACCTGTCTGTCCGATCACTCTTCGTAAAGCCTCTTCATCCGGCTCCTCCTCAGATATAATCTCCGTGATCCCCCTCGTATGAGAGGATGTCACTTTCTTTACGCGAAACTCTCTTCGGATCGCATCGTTAATATGGCTCTCACACATGCCGCAGGCCATACCTTCGATCTGTAATGTTGTCTTTACCATAACCGGTACGAATGCTCCTTTTATTTCTTTTCCGGGAATACAACCACCAGCAGCATCTTGAATGCCTCCTTGGCAAATACTGCGTGGGGCTTGTTGGCCGGCATCACCAGTGTCTCGCCCTTGCTCAGGAAATATTCGATGCCGTCCACCGTAAACCTTCCTTCTCCTTCCAGTAGCGTCACCATGGCATCTCCGGTAGAGCCGTGGGTACCGATTTCCTCATTTTTGTCAAATGCAAATACCGTGATGCTAAGTGCGTCGTTCTGTGCCAGCGTCTTGCTCACCACCTGCCCTTCCTGCACATTGACCAGTGCGGCTAAATCCACGATCTCTTCGTGGGGAATGTTTTTGATATATTTCTCTGCCATATGAGCTTCCTCCTCTTATATGTGAAAAGGAATCAGTCTTAGCCGATTCCTCTTCATTTTGCTTTTAGTATTCTTCTTCCGTACCCTCTTCTTTTTCGCTGATATCATTGACCGGCTTTTCCAGACCCTCGATCTTGATATTGTGCTTCTCTGCATAATCCCATAATGCCGCATGGATGGCCTCCTCGGCTAACAGGGAACAATGCACCTTGATGGGCGGAAGTCCGTCCAGGGCTTCCATCACTGCCTTATTTGTAACCTGCAGCGCTTCCTGAATCGTCTTGCCCTTTACCAGCTCAGTCGCCATGCTGCTGGTCGCTACTGCAGCGCCGCAGCCGAAAGTCTTGAACTTGCAGTCTCTGATAATTCCATCATCATCGATGTCCAGATACATACGCATGATGTCGCCGCACTTTGCGTTGCCCACCGTACCTACGCCGCTGGCGTTCTCGATCTCACCGACGTTTCGTGGATTGTTGAAATGATCCATCACCTTTTCGCTGTACATTGCCTTTTATCCTCTCTATCTGTTAGTTGTTCTGCTTTCTCACAAAATCCTCATACAAGGGTGACATGGAGCGCAGCTGCTCGATGATCACCTTCAGCTCGTCTACGGTATAGTCGATATCCTCCATGGTCGTCTCCTGGGAAAGGGTCAGACGAAGTGATCCGTGGGCGATCTCATGAGGCAGTCCGATGGCCAGCAACACGTGGGACGGATCCAGGGAACCGGAGGTGCAGGCACTGCCGCTGGAAGCACAGATACCCTTCTGATCCAGCTTGATCAGCATGGACTCACCCTCGATAAAACGGAAGCAGAAGTTCGCATTGTTGGGAAGACGATTGGTGCGGTCTCCATTCAGTCTGCTGTAGGGAATCTCTGCCAGCACACGCTCAATCAGATGATCCCTGAGCTTGCACTCATAGGCCATGCGCTCTTCCATCTTTTCATTGGCGATCTGTGCTGCCTTTGCGATGCCGATGATTCCCGGTACATTATGGGTGCCGGCACGACGTCTACGCTCCTGTGCACCTCCATGGATAAATGAGCCGATCTTGACTCCTTTTCGGATATACATGATGCCAATTCCCTTGGGACCGTTGATCTTGTGGCCGCTGGCGGAGAGCATATCGATATGCATCTCATCTACGTTCAGGGGAATATGAGCAAATGCCTGTACCGCATCGGTATGGAACAAAATCCCGTGCTCCTTTGCGATCTCTCCGATCTGCTGCAGCGGCTGGATCGTACCGATCTCATTGTTGGCTGCCATCACGGAGATCAGAATCGTATCCGGACGAATCGCTGCACGCAGCTCATCGAGACGAATCGTTCCGTTCTCGTCCACATTCACATAGGTAATCTCAAAACCATGCTTTTCCAACCATTCGCATGTATGTAAAATCGCATGATGCTCAATCGTAGAAGTAATGATATGCTTTCCTTTAGATGCATAAGCTTCTGCAGTAGCCTTGAGTGCCCAGTTGTCTGACTCGCTGCCGCCGCCGGTAAAATAGATCTCCTCCGGCTTCGCGCCGAGAAGGCCGGCGATCTGTGCACGTGCCTGCTCCATGTCATCCTTGATGCGTCCTGCGAAGGAATAGATGCTGGAAGGATTGCCATAATATTCGGTAAAATAAGGCGCCATCGCATCCATGACCTCCGGCACGACCCGCGTCGTCGCCGCATTATCTAAATATATACACTTCATGTCAATGCCTCTTTCCTATCATTTATGCACTCATTATAACCTTTTTCAAGGCATTGTCAAGCGCATAACCTACTATCTTGCTATGAAAAGAAGTGTGTGCTATACTATGTTTAATTGTAACTGTTCAGCACAGGCTGAAGCACTTGCTGCTGAAGCCGTACAAAAACGTATAGTTTGAAAAGATTCGGCGATTTTTAAATGCGACAGCATCGCCGAATCTCGTATCTGTTCAGGTGGTTCTGAACAGATACGTTCAGTTTATTACGCAAAGGAGAACAACAAATGTCTGAATCAATGAAGGATTATGAAGATCAGATCAACGCCTCTTTCCGGAAAATTGAGGTGGGTGATATCTTAAGCGGAACCGTCATCGCCGTCTCCGAGGACGAGATCACCCTGGATCTAAACTACTACGCACCCGGCATCATCAAAGCAGCCGATTACAGCGATGATCCCGACTGTATGCTCAAGGAAGCAGTGGCCGTGGGGGATTCCATCGAAGCTACTGTCATTCGCACAGATGACGGTGCCGGCAACATCCTCCTGTCAAAAAAAGAAGCCAACCATCTACTGGCATGGGATGTATTAAAGGGCTACCTGGAGGATGAAAGCATTCACACGGTGCGCATCAAGGGCGTCGTTCCCAGCGGCGTTGTGGCATACCTGGAGGGCATCCGGGGCTTCATCCCCGCCAGCCAGCTGAGCCTTGACTACGTAGAGGACTGCAATCCCTGGCTGGGCAAGGATCTGGATGTGGCTGTCATCACCGTAGATCCGGAAAAGGAAAAGCTTGTACTTTCCGCAAAAAAGGTACTCCGCAAGCAGCAGGAAGAGACCCGGGCCCACAAGATCTCCATGCTGGTGCCTGGCTCTGTGATGGAAGGCACCGTTGAGAGCCTCATGCCTTACGGCGCATTTATCAATCTGGGCGATGGTTTAAGCGGACTCGTACACATCTCCCAGATCTGTGAAAAGCGTATCAAGCATCCGGGCGAGGTATTGAAGGAAGGCGAAAAGGTTCATGCCAAGCTTCTCAATACCAACGACGGCAAGATCTCTCTCTCCATCAAGGCACTGCAGGAAGAGATGACTGATACCGAAGCAGAAAACGCAGAAGCCATCGAGTATTCCACCGATGAGCAGGCAACCACCAGCCTTGGCAGTCTGCTGGCCGGACTGAAATTATCATAAGAAGGCGAGAAAAAAGGAGTTATGCATTTGCATAGCTCCTTAACTTTTTCTCAGTTTTTTCTCACACTATATCCAAAGGTTCCCAATTTTTTTCCAAGCTTAAAATATGTCCCATGGGAATAAGCCATCAGTCCTGCGTCATTCAGATGGAGCGTTCCCTTTTCGTCGACGTAACGCTCATCTACTGTCACGCTGACCACCTCTGCCAGAAACATGTCATGACTTCCCAGAGGAATGATCTGCTTGACCTTGCATGCCAGATTGAGGGGACTCTCTGCGATAGCAGGCGCTGTAACGCCCTCCACTGCCACCGGTGTCAGATTCATCTCGCGGAACTTGTCCACATCCCGTCCGGAACGAACCCCGCAAAAATCACAGGCCCGTACCAGGGGCTCATGTACCAGATTGACCACAAATTCTCCCGTCTCGCATAAAATTGGGTAGGAATAGCGTTCCTTTCGAACCGAAATCGAAAGCATTACCGGATCCGAGCAAACCGTTCCGGCCCATGCCACCGTGAGAATGTTGGGCTGCTCTCCCGGCCGCGCAAGGCTCACCATAACAGCCGGCACCGGATAGAGCAGATTGCCGGGGCGCCAGGTCTGCTTTTTGCCTGCGGAAAGCTCCTGTTTTGCTTTCTTTTGAGAAATATTCTCGGTCTGATGATTTCTATTATTTCTTTTTGCTGCCATTCTTATTCCTCCTGCAATACCCGGATCAACTCCGGAATAAACTGCTTTTTACGGGATACCACGCCCTTCAGCAGTGTCTCATTTTCTTCTACCTGTGCCCGTTCAAATGCACTGGATAAAACCCGCTGGGCGTCCTCTCCTGCGCACAGAATACAGGACTGCTCCCGAATGATATTGGTCAGCATGATAAATACCATATCCAGCTTCCGCTCCAAAAGCATGGTGTCCAGATAATCCCGTATCCGTTCTTTGATATCCTCTAAATCCATGGCGCTCATGGCACTGATCTGGCTCACGCCAAAGGTAATATTCTCAGCAGTAAAGGTCTTGAAATCCATGTAGCAGATCTCCTCTGCCGTCTTTTTTCCAAAATCACTGCCTGCCCGAAACATATTATTGGCAAAGGTCTCAATCTCGATGCCGGCGATCCCCGCCAGTGTCTGTGCCGCCTCCTCGTCAAACTGGGTACAGGTGGGAGAACGAAACATCAGCGTATCGGAGATGATGGCTGCGCACAGCAGTCCGGCAATCTTTTCATCCACCTCAATGCCCTGCTCCTGATACATGCTCCATACAATGGATGCTGTGGAGCCCAGGGGCTGATTGCGGAAAAATACCGGCGACATGGTCTCTAATGTACCCAGCCTGTGATGATCAATAATCTCTAAAATCTCAGCACCTGCGATGCCGTCCACTGCCTGGGTTTTTTCGTTATGATCCACCAGAATCACCCGCTTTTTCTGCATGCTTAACAGATTTCTGCGGGAGATCATTCCCACGTAGTCTCCATTCTTGTCAAGCACAGGGAAATCACGATGGCGCTCCTTGGACATGACCTCGCGGATATCATCCACACGATCCTCCAGTTCAAAGGTGATCAGCTTATTTTTCGTCATAATGGAACGGATCGGCATGCTCTGATTGATCAGCCGGGCGGTGGTAAAGGTATCATAAGGTGTGGAGATCAGCACACAGTCTCTGCTCTTTGCCATCTCCAAAATCTGCTTGGATACCTGGGCTCCGCCGCAGATGATCATGCAGCTCACATCAAACTCCAGGGAACGCATCTGCATTTCTTCACGATCGGCTAAAATAACCAGATCATCCTTGGAGATATATTCCTCCACCCGTTCCTTGTTGCCGGCGGCGACCTCCACCTTTCCCCGCATAAAAATACCATGCTCATTTCCGGTCAGTATCGTGCCGTTCAATGTCTCGATAATATTCCGATAACGGGGTCTGGCCTGGGAGAGGCTCTCACGGTTGGACACTTCCATGTAGCACATGGCAATATCATTATTAGAGATCAGACCTGTAAGCTTGCCTGCTGTGTTTACGATGGGCAGCGTAACGACCCGCTCTGTCTGCATGAGCTCCCATGCTTTTTTCAGCGTGATGCCGTCCCCCACCCCTGCGGTGCGCCGGATATTGATATCCTTGACCTGGGCACTCACATCAGAGACCTCCTCCGGAGCCTCCACCCCAAAATAATCCAGCACGTACTGGGTCTCCCCGTTCATGGTGCCGGCACGTTTGGGGATATAATGCTCCCGTCCGGTCTGATTTTTTAAAGCTGCATATGCGATAGCCGCACAAATAGAATCAGTGTCCGGGTTCTTGTGACCAATCACCCAGACACTGTTTGTTCCTTGAATATCCATCTAATTAACCCTGTCCTATATGATAAAAAGAAGTGCGATAATGCCTGCGACACCAAGAAGATTCAAAATCGAAAGAACCATAGATACCTTGGATATTGTCGCATGGTGACTAACCTTTTCCTGCAGATCTGCCAGCTGCCCTTCGAACTGCTCCCGCAGCTTTTCATTGTCGCCTGAGAGAACCTTGCTCTGCTCGTCGAGAGAGGCTTGAATGTTCCGGTAGCACTTGACATCCTCGGCATGGATCTTTTCTACCAGATCCACCTTTAAGGTGTTCATGGATTCGCTCATCTCGTTGGAGAGCTCTCCGATCTGCTCGGAATGGTTCAGGGCATCCAACTGCTCCTTGAGTCCTTCAAAGCTTCTGGTATTCTGGTCGATCATATTCTGCGCTGCCGACTCAAAGGCCTGTCTGGTCTCCTCGCTGGACCTGTTCAGCTCCTGGGTCAGGTTCTGAGTCAGCCCGGTAACCTCTTTGCTGACGGTATCGGAAAGTCCGGTCATCTCGGTACGGACGCCCTCAGACATCTCTTCGAAGCGATCCGATACCTGCTCCATGATCTTGTCTGCTTCGGTGCGGCGCGCATGTACCATGCGCTCCAGTGAATCTGCCTTTGCAGTCTGCTCCTTCACGACTCCCTCCAGCTCCTTCGCTCTGGCCTCCTTCAGCTGCATCAGCTGCTGCAGCTGCTTGGCTTTCTCACGAAATTCATCAATCTGCCGGAGCAGAATATCCTCTTTTCCCATATCAATCATATTCGATAGACCCATCCCTATATTTTCTGAAATATGCTCCAGTTCATCCGTCTCTGCAGGCTCAACTGCTTCTTCCAGGAAAACCTCTTCTGTCTCTGCAGGCTCATCCAAAGGCACAGCCTCTGTCTCTTCCACGGGTGCTGCCGGTTCAATCTGGCTGATCTCATCCGAGGATACTGTCTCCTCCACCAGCTCCGGCTCCTTTTTTACAGGCGCTTCCACAGGTTCTTCCGTATGTAATTCTACTGGTCTGGCTGAAGCTGTCTGCCGCTGGGCGGATCCACTCGGTCTGTATATTCTCTTTCGCGGTCTTCGAAACAACCCGTCGATCCGAATCATAACGTTCCTCCTCAAATGTCTCAACTAAGGGTATTCTAACATCTGAGGAGAAATTTGTAAATGCCATTTGAATATCTATGCACCGGCTATCAATGAATCTATCTTCTATCAATCAGAAAATTTTTATCTTAGTATTCGCACACCTCCACACCCAGCATATGTCCAAGGATCATCAGTTCCTGTGCCACATCTCCGTAAATCACTACAAAATGAGGCTCCCATCCGTCAGCCACGCTGCGATTTACTATTTCGTAGCTGGAATTTTTTGTCTGTACCACAATGGAAGTACCGCAAAACTGCTTGGGCTTGTCTAAGGCTTTTCCTGTTGTCAGGAAAAAACGGAAGGTTCCGTCCGCTTTCTGGCCCACCCTAAAAATTGTGACATGGTCTGCCGCCTTGCAGCCGAAGTCCATGACCGGACCGATCTTCCGGTTCGGATGCACTCCGATGGTAGCGCCTGTATCCTCTCTTGCGATGGAACAAGGGGCCATTCCGCAATGCCAGAAGGTAATGGTGTTTTCTTCTTCATCCAAAGAAACCGGATCACCGAAAAATACCGGCGTTTTTGTCAGCTGCATGCCCATATACATAGAAAGTGCGCCGTATGTATCCGCTTCACAGCTTGCGGCAATGCCAAGGTCATTCAACATGGCAAGTACGCCGCATACCGGGGTTCCAAAGGCGGTGAAAAAGTCAGGCCAGCAGCGGGATGACAATGCGCCAATCTGGTTTGTTTCCACATAGTCCTTGTAGGCCTTGCAAAGTCTGGCAAAATCCTTCCGATGGGTGTCGTCGGTCTGATCCAGTCCCACGGTACATGCCTCCATGCGGTCAAGATACTCTTTGCAATCCTCATCCGAATAAGACTTTGCCATATCGATCAATTCTCTGGCCTCGATGGATTCCAGTGTTGCACCAAAGTTTTTCAGCATATCTGCATCCATGGCCCGGCCAAAGCCAAAGCCCTGAGGGGTATGTCCCACTGAAGCAATTTTCAGTGATTTCAGCGCTTTTTTCAGCTTTGCTGCCCGGATGC
The DNA here is from genome assembly GCA_963645455.1 of Moraxellaceae bacterium. Classification (GTDB taxonomy): domain Bacteria; phylum Bacillota; class Clostridia; order Lachnospirales; family Lachnospiraceae; genus W0P33-017. The sequence goes on from CAVITM010000025.1 coordinate 14,475, forward strand.
ATGCTGTGATCTTTTCCTTTGTCCTTTCTTCCTGGGGTGCGCCAAAAATATATTCGAAATTGCCATCCCTGAATGTAGCCAGGGCATTACCGGCAGAATAAGCTCCTGTCAGGGAGTTCAGTCTCAATCTGCCTCCGTCAATCACCGGCTCCCGAAGTGTCCAGAGAAGGATCGGGCACGAATAACGTTTTAATACCTCACTGGCATATGCCGCATTGGCAAATGTGATATTTTGTAATATGATCAGTGACGGATCTTCAATGCCATCTAAAAAATCGTTCAGATCCTGAATGGACAAAAGCATCTGATCCGGCACTACTGCCGCATCCGTCAACGATTTTAACAGTTGGATTGATTTTTCAAATTCCTGCTGTGCACTTTCCAAATGAAACGTAGGTACGCCAATGGGCACATACGCTACCTGAAACTCTGACATATATTTTTCCTCCAAATTTTTACGACTATTTAAACATCAGTAAAATTCCTGACACAAAAAGCAACAGATAGGTCAGCTTCATAAAAACATCCTGACTCATTCTTTTCACCAGCACAGATCCCACAAACATTCCCCCGATGAAAAATGGAATCGAAATCCCCTGCATGGCCAGCAAATGGCTCGTCCACATACCGGCGGCCAGATCCTGTACCAGTATGATGGAATTCAAGATGATCCAAATGGTGGAAATCGTTGCGCGAAAAGCGGATTTTTCCTTAATGGTGCGGGATAAATATCCGATGAGCAGCGGCCCGCCGGATACAAACATGCCATGTACGATGCCGGCTCCCACCAGCAATGCGATGGATCTTCCGGTGCTATTTTCCGTGGTCTGTGTAGTTTTTTCACCTTTGCCGGACATGCGCCACAATCCCTGGACCGCCAGAAAAATAACGAAGATTCCCAGCGCCCGGTACAGGATGGTGTCATAGCCTGTCAGCAGATTTTTCAGGAAAAATCCTCCAACGATTCCAACTGCCATGACAAGCACCACTTTTTTTACCTGTTTCCAGTCAACGTATTTTCTCTGTGTCACAAACACATATATCCCGGCGAGAATTCCCAGCACATTCAGGATAGGTTTTGCGGTATTATAGCCTACCAGCATCAGGCTTGGCGGCATGGCAAGAATCGTCCCCGCAAAGCCTGTAATCCCCTGAATGACATTTGTCAGAAAAATAATGATGTAAAATAAAAGCTCACTCATTTAATTTACTCCATATTTTTCACGGATCGCTTCAAATACAGATGCGAAGCTGCTGCCTTTTCTGTAAAATGCCGGCGTATATCCCATCTCGGCAGACACATTCACTGTCCCGCCGTGATATACGTCACCGGTCCACAGGTGAACCCACTCATCCTCCGGCAGGTAAAGGTCCCAGTCATGTCTGTCCGCCTCATATACAGGGGCAATCAGCATATCTTTTCCAAATAAATATTCATACTGAATATCATAGGTTTTTGCATCCTTTTCATAGTGCATAAACAGCGGCCGCTGTACGGGATGCCCGTAGTCGGCATTTTCCTCTACCAGTGTTTTTGTATAGGGCGAGAGCATGGTATAAATATCCACCAGTCTGGCCAGCTGCTCCATAGCATCCTCGTCATCATAATACTGGAAGTTGGTGTCCGGACGATTTCCCTCATGGGTTCTCATAAAGGGTGTAAACATGGCCATCTCCGCCCACCGGAGGAACAATTCCTTTGTACGGGTATTGCCAAAAAGAGAGGTATATCCGCCGATATCGCTGTGTGTCAGTCCGCATCCCATCATGCCTGCGCTCAATGCGCCGCAGATCACCGATGCCAGTCCGTCATGGATCGTGAAATCAACAGACTGGTCTCCTGCCCACAGCAGCGTGCAGTATTTCTGGCTTCCAGCTCCGCCCGCACGCATAAAATAAACAGCCTCGCCCAGTTTTCCGGCTTCCTTTACAGCCTCGTAATTACACTTTGCCCAGAGAACCGGCCAGTGATTATGCTCGATCATAGCGGATTTTCCATTGTACAGACAGATATCATCCGTCGGCAGATACTCGCCAAAATCAGCCATCCATCCGTCAATTCCGATATCCAATGTGTAGGTCTTGATGATTCCCTTGAACCATTCAAAGGCCTCTGGATTGGTCAGATCCACGACTCCGCAATAAAATTCACCAAAATCTACCAGATAATCACTGCCATCTGCTTTTGTGGCAAAAAATCCTAATTTCTTGCCTTCCTTGTACAGTTCTCCGTCATTGACCAGATAGGGATTCACATAGCCCAGGAAACGAATTCCTTTTGCATTGACCTCTTTGATTTTTTCCGGGAGGTCCGGATACATCTCCTTATGATATTTCCAGTCCCACTGAAGCCGCTTTCCAAAGGAAGTCACACGCTTTCCGCACCAGTCCTGGCACCAGATGCCCGCTACCTTGATATTTTTTTCCAGCGTCCGGTCCAGCAGCCCAAAGGACCGCTCATTACCGCCCTGTACGCCGATGATCAGTCCGTTATAGACCCATTCCGGCAATTTTGGCTGTCTGCCAAAATAAGCCGTCAGTTTTTCCACCAGTTCCAGATAACTGGGAGCTGCTTCGATCCGGATCATCGCCGGGACTTCCCATATCTGAAGCTCATGGAACTCGTCATTTTTAAAGTCAAAATCTGCATAGGCCGTAGAATCCACATGCAAATAATATTTTTTTGTAGACACATAGGTGGGCTGGGGAAAATTGGTATTGTAATAGTCCCCGCCTGCCTTATTTTCCACATCGGAACGCCAGGTCACATAGGTGGTCTTGTCGCGGCCTACCCCTGGCTCAGATGTCCAGATGGGGAAGTTTCTTCCACGCAGATTAAAGTAAGACATCTGTTCACCGCAGCCGTAGCACTTTTCCTCTTTGTCGGCAGCGACCCGGAACCAGAATCTGTTGATCTTCTGATCCTTCTGTGTAAACCGAAGGGTACATACATCACCTGCACACTGTACTTCCACGAAGATACGGTCCTCAAAATCCAGTTCCGCCCCATCTTCTTTTTGCACAGTCTTTGTCAATCTAAGGGGATAGCGCTCCGTCACATAATCGCTGATGTTGAAATTTCCCCGGTACATATCCACGGAC
>CAVITM010000026.1:0-17412 GCA_963645455.1 Moraxellaceae bacterium
ATAGACAGGTATTACCAGCTCTTCAATGACACATACGAGATCATTCATAAGCATTGCGACAAGGTCAAAATCGGCGGCTGCGGATTCCGACTGTGGCGGATGGTAGATGTAGAGGAAGAAGAATTCTTTTCAGACTGGAAAAAACAGAAGTATTTTCCGGATTTTCTTACCTTTCTGTATTATGGATACGAAAAAGAAGGTATCCAGCAGGGCGGATATTTCAAGCGGCTCACAGATAACGAAGGAATGATGCACCGGGTAGCCTACGTCAGGGATCTGATCACGAGAGTCATTTCGAAGGATTGTCTGGTTTATATCACAGAATGGAATCTGTCGATTTCCGATCGTAATTATATGAATGATACCTGCTTTAAGGGAGCCTATATCGTGAAAAATGTGCTGGACTGTTATGGCCTGTGTGACGGAATGGCTTTTTTTCAGGCAAGTGACAGAACATCGGAGTATTATGATTCAAATGAGCTGCTTCACGGAGGAACCGGCATTGTCACAAAGGAAATGATTCTGAAGCCTGCCGGCTTTGCGTTTGACTTTTTGAACCGGATGCTCCCGTATTATATTGGGAAAAACAACAACAGCATGCTGACCACGGACGGCCATGGAAATTACGGAATCATCTGTCACAATCAAAAGAAACTGAATTACAATTATTACTTTTCATCGGAGGATCAGGTAGATAAAAAGAATATCTGGAAATATTTCGAGGACAGGGATTCCAGGGAGATCAACATACGTCTTACCGATGTGGAAGATGGAACGTATCAGATGAAAACCTACAGCATTAACGAACAGAATGGAAGCGTGCTGGATATTTGGGGCGAACTGGGCTATGAGAGCGAGCTGACCCGCAATGATATTCAATACTTCCGCAGAGCCTGCAGACCCAAATTAAAAATACAAAAGGTGGAAGCAAAAGACGGAACACTCGACATCATCATGACCCTGGCGGCAAATGAAATCGCTTTTATACAGCTGAAATGGTTTGTGTGATGCCAGCCGAATTCAAAATAGAAGGAGTCAAAAAATGAGCAGGATTATTGCTACGAAATACGGAAAAATAGAGGGAGTACAAAAAGAAGGTTACATTTGTTTTAAAGGAATCCCTTATGCAAAACCACCGGTAGGTGAGCTTCGCTGGAAGGCACCACAGGAGCCGGAAAGCTGGGAAGGAGTCAGAAAAGCAGACCATTTCGGAAATATTGCATGGCAGGATCTGCCCAAAGAGACAGATTCTTTTGGAAAACTATTTTATAAAGAGTTTTATGCAGCCCCCGAGTATATTCCGGATATGAGTGAGGATTGCTTGTATCTGAATATCTGGGTGCCGGAGAATGCGGGTGAGGAACAGTTGCCGGTTGCTTTCTGGATTCATGGCGGCGGATTCGGTGGTGGATATTCCAGCGAGATGGAATTTGATGGAGCAAGCTATGCTGCCAAGAAAGTCATCCTGGTGACAGTCAATTATCGGGTAAATGTGTTCGGTTTCCTTGCACATCCCTGGTTAAGCGCAGAAAATGAAAAAAAGATATCCGGAAATTACGGGATTTTAGATCAGATCGCTGCATTAACATGGGTATATGAGAATATCAGTGCCTTTGGAGGAGATCCCCGGAATATTACAGTATTTGGACAGTCTGCAGGCTCCATGAGTACCCAGGTACTGGTATCCAGCCCCCTGACTGAGGGTATGATTGCCAAAGCCATTATGCAGAGCGGTGTGTCCTGCCAGGAGGAGATTTTATTCACTCCCACCCTGGAGCAGGAAGAAACTTACGGCCAGATGTTTGTAGAATATACCGGATGTACTTCCGCAAAAGAGCTTCGACAGTTATCGCCGCAGGAAGTCATGGAAGCCAAGAGAAAGCTGGACGCAAAGCTTTGGGAAACCGGCGCGGGACTTGCGATTGTACCGAATGTAGACGGCTATGTTCTTCAGAAAAATGTAAAAGAAGTCTGGAAGGCCGGAGAGATGCGACAGATTCCTTATATGTGCGGAACGGTGACAGAGGATCTGGGCTCCTTGCCTGAAGAGGTGAAAAAAGGTCAAGCAGGTATTCTGCTGGAAGAGTGCAGACGCTGGAGCTTAAAATGTGAGGAAGCTTACGGTCAGCCTGCATGGCTGTATCATTTCGGACATCCGCTTCCGGGAGATCAGGCAGGAGCTTTTCACTCTTCGGAGCTCTGGTATATGTTTGGCACCTTGGGTCGCTGCTGGCGTCCCATGGAGGAAAAGGATTATGAGATTAGTGCCAGCATGGTAGACTGCTGGACGGATTTTATGAAATACGGAAGGCCGGACAGATCGGGAGATCAGTGGAAGCCTTTTTGCAAAGAGGACAACTTTGTGATAGAATTCAGATAAAAAGTGAGCGATGGAGAAAGGTTACAATGTACGAAGCAGCGTATCAAGTAAGAAAAGAATTTAAAGCCAATGACGATATTCGGGACGCGGGACTTACGACGCCGGAAAATGTAGAAAGATTCGACGATATCTGCTATGGCACAGATAAAACATGGCAGCTTTTGGATGTGTATCGGCCGAAACATACAGACGGACAAAAATTGCCGGTGATCATTAGCTTTCATGGCGGCGGATGGGTATATGGAGACAAGGAACGCTATCAGTATTATTGCATGAGCCTGGTAAAAAGGGGATTTGCAGTTGTAAATTATACCTACAGACTGGCACCGGAATATCAATATCCGGCACCGTTAGAAGATACAAATCTGGTCGTAACGTGGATCTTTCAGCATGCCGGGGAATATGGATTGGATACGGATGCCATTTTTATGGTTGGAGATTCCGCCGGAGCCCATGGACTTGCATTATATGCTGCTATCTGCACGAACCCGGAATACGCGAAGGAATATGCATTTCAGGTGCCGGAAGGCTTTGCACCGAAAGCCATTGCTTTGAATTGCGGGCTGGCAAGTATTACCGTAAAAGAAGGCGACCCAAGCAGCGAATTGATGAAGCTGTACCTTCCGGAGCATGGGACGAAAAAAGAAGAATGGCTGATGTCACCGATCGAGCATATGACGGAGAACTATCCACCCACCTTTGTCATGACAGCAGAGGGTGATTTTCTGCGGGATGAGGCGCCACGGCTGGTAAAGCGCCTGACGGAGTGCAACGTGGATACCTGCTATCGATTTTACAAATGGAGCGAAAGACCGTTGGGGCACGTCTTCCACTGCGACATGAGGCTGGAAATGGCTGAAGTTTGCAATGATGAGGAATGCGGGTTCTTTAAAAAATTTTTGTAAACCTTAAAAGAGTTTCGCTTGCGGAACTCTTTTTTGAAATGAAAACTCTGGTATTATGGGCGTTTCTGGACTATAATGATAGATATATGTACATGTCTGGCATGTACTGATTTTGCATCTGAGTGAAAGAGCCTTACGTGAAGGTGATCACGTGAAAGGGAAGCTATGAGAAATGACCCAAAGCTGATGGCAGAGATATTAGACAATTCGCCCCAGACGGTTCATGTGACCGATGAGGACAATCTGAAGATCATGTATGCCAACCAGGCTGCGACTGACTATAGTGCGAAGTATGGTGTACTGGATGAAAATGTGCACTGCTACGAGTTTTTCCTGGGACTGAAGGAGCAGTGTCCCTTCTGTCCGCTGAAAACCATTGGAGATCAGGAGGAATGCGAGACCGAGATCGACAACGGCAGGGAGATTTATACGCTCAAACTAAAGCGCATCAAGTGGCAGGGCACCAATGCCTTCATCGAGTATGCCAGGGATATCACTGAGATCCGCAGGATGCAGATCAACTACGAAAAGCAGATGGCGGTGCTCCTTTCTTCCTTCCCGGATGCTGCAGGTATTTTTCATATGGATATTACCGATGACTGTGTTCTGTCCTTGAATGGGGCATCGGATTCTGTAAAAGAAGACCTTCATTTTGAATCGATGGATGAGATGGTCAGATGGACGGCTGCCTTTATCCCCGGCCAGGAAGAGCGGGAGGAATTCTTCGAATACTTCAATCGGGATGCGATTTTTCGGGCCCATGAGATGGGTGAAAACGAGCTCGTCAAAGAAGTGATGACCTATTTTGACGATGGAAGTATCCACCCTTCCAGAATTACATGCCGCATGATCGTCAATCCAAACAACGATCACTTAGAGTGCGTGATGTTTGGCATGGATATCACCAAGGAATGCGCCGAGCGAGAGAAGCACACGCTGATGATGGAGGAGCAGCTCCTGATCTTCAATGCTGTAGCCCGTAACTTTAAAAACGTCTATCTGGTGGATCTGAACAAGGGTCTGGCCAAGGTGCTCAAGTTTGAGGACGAGCATAATGACGATGGGCTGGACGGGGTTATGGACAGAGAGTTCCCTTACGAGGTGTTCCTCAATGCTTGGATCGACCGGGCGGTGCATCCGGGAGACAAAGAGGCGTTAAAGTATGAGCTGAGTACGGAACATCTCCGGGAGGTCTTTGCTGTACAGGACGAGTATGTAGGAAACTACCGCATGCTGGTGGATGGCGTGACCTCCACCTACCAGTTCAACCTTTATGAACCCCGGGGCGATGGGTATATCATCGCGGGCTTTCAGAACATCGATGGGATCATACAGGAGCACCTGAAGGAAGAGAAAAAACGCCATGAGATTGAGATGGCTTACCAGGAACAGCTTATAAAGGCCAGGCAGGAGGCGGAGCGGGCCAATCACGCCAAGACTGAGTTTTTGCAGCATATGAGCCACGACATCCGCACCCCCATCAACGGTATCCGGGGCATGATCGAGATCGCTGAGCATTATCCGGATGATATGGCCAAACAGGTGGAGTGCAGGGAGAAGGTCAAGGAGGCCTCTGGCCTGCTGCTGGAGCTCATCAATGAAGTCCTGGATATGAGCAAGCTGGAGTCCGGCGAGATTATCTTAGAGCATGAATCCTTTGATATTATCAAGCTGGCCAGGGAAGTCTATGATGTCATCGAACGGCTGGCGGCGGAACGGGGCATCGAGATTATTCAAAAAGACTGCAATGTGCCCCACAGATACCTTATGGGAAGCCCTGTTCACTACAAGCGTGTCTTGATGAATATCCTGAGCAACGCAGTCAAGTACAACAAGGAAAAGGGCAAGATCTATATCACCTGCCGGGAGCTCTCTTCTGATGATACCCAGGCGACGGTGGAGTTTGTGTGCCGAGATACAGGTATCGGCATGAGTGAGGAGTTTCAGAAGCACATCTTTGAGCCCTTTGCCCAAGAGTCAGACGATGCGCGTACCAACTACAAGGGCACAGGTCTGGGGATGCCTATCATAAAAAACATCGTGGACAGGATGGGCGGAACCATCGAATTTGAGAGCGTGAAGGGTGAAGGTACCACCTTCTGGGTGGTCGTTACCTTCGACATAGATCAGAGCATCGATGTGCAGAAAGACGTGGTTTTGGAAGAAAAACCCGTATCCATCAGGGGTACAAAGATCATCCTGGCAGAGGATAATGAGCTGAACAGGGAGATTGTAGGTTTCCTGCTGGGCGAGGAAGGCGCCAGTATCATAGAGGCAAAAAACGGTCAGGAAGCGGTGGATGCGCTGGCCGCATCTGAGCCTGGTTCCGTGGATGCCATACTCATGGATATCATGATGCCGAAGATGGACGGATATGAAGCGACCCGTGTCATCCGGGCCATGGACAGAAGTGATGCGAAGACTATCCCCATCATAGCCATGACGGCCAATGCTTTCATAGAGGACAAGCGCACAGCGAAAAATGCCGGCATGGACGGGCATGTGGCCAAGCCTTTGGATCGGAATATCCTGATCAGGACATTGGCAGAGCTCATTGCACAATACCGTAGCGGAACATAACAGTTGAATAGTTGCGAGAAATTATATTAGTCCTGAAGATGCTTCATGGCATAGACCGCCTGGCCTAGCCCAAGCCCGCCATCGTTTGGCGGGATCAGATAGTGCCTGAGGACAGTGAGATGCTTCTTTTTCAGTGCCGTTTCGGTCAGCTCCAGCAGCAGCGTATTCTGGAACACACCGCCGCTTAGGGCAGCAGTGGTGATGCCGGTACGCCTTGAGATGGCTGCGGCAGAGGCGGCCATCATCTCTGCAAGGATGTGGTGAAAAAGATAGGCCAGCCCATCAACGCAGGTATCTTGCATCCGTTCATCAATCATATATTTTACGAGATCCTTTGTGTTGAGGGTTCCATCCACTGTCAGGAGTGGATAGGGATAACCTTTCGTCAGTTCAATCTCGTCTGCGTCAGTCATATTTTCCCGGTAGGCTTTGGCATGATACATCAGTGCCGTGGCAGCCTCCCCTTCGAAGGTGGAGATGCGCCGGATCCCGAGGATCGCACTGACTGCGTCGAACAGTCTTCCGGCACTGGTGGAGGAGACGGTATTGATGCCTTTCTCGGCCATCAGCTGAATCAGTGCCAGCTCTTTTTTGGAGCAAAGGCAAAGGAATTCTGCCAGATCCGAAGCGTCCTTCTCGCCATAGATCGCCGTCATCATCTGTGCGGCGATGCGCCAGCCTTCTTTGGAAGAGAGATCTCCCCCTACCTGCAAAAAGGGCGTGATATGTGCCGCCCGGGTAAAGCCGTCCCAGTCGCAGAGCAGAAGCTCCCCGCCCCAGATGGTCTGATCCGTGCCATAGCCTGTTCCGTCAAAGGAGATGCCGATCACTTTGTCCGCAAAATCATTTTCAGCCATACAGGAGAGAATATGGGCATAGTGATGCTGGATCGAAAAGACGGGGATGGACTGTTCCCCAAGCTCCTTCGCCAGCTCAAAAGCGACTGCTCTGGACTGATACAGCGGATGCAGATCGCAGCAGATAGCGCCAGGCTTGGCCTCCAGCATGGTCAGAAAGCACTGGACGGTCTCCCTGAGGGCTGTCACGGTGCGGATATCTCCCAGATCCCCGATATAAGGAGAAGGGTAAAAAAGGGAACCCCGGCCGATACAAAAGCTGTTTTTCAGCTCGCCGCCGATACCTATGACCGAATCGGAGGCATCCGGCAGAAAGCTCATGCGCTGCGGAAGAGGAGCAAAGCCCCTGGAGCGGCGGATCATGTAGGGCTCTCCCTGATAAAAATCTGTAACGGTATCATCCGCCCGGGTACGGATCTGTCTGTCGTTGGACAGGATCACATCTGCCAGTCCGGGGAGCTCGGAAAGCGCATCTCCATCATCCCGGCAGATGGGGGCACCGGATTCGTTGGCACTGGTCATGACCAGATAGTCCGGCATGCGGTGTCCGTCCGGATAGTCAAAGAGCAGCAGCTGCACCGGCGCATAGGGAAGCATGAGGCCCAGCATGGGATTGTCCGGAGCTGTCGATGGCGCAATTGTATGGCAGTCGGTCTTTTTTTCAAGAAGAATGATAGGCTTCTGGTGTCCGTTTAACAGGGCACCTTTTTTCTCGTCTATGTGACAGATCCGGGCGGCTGCATCCAGATCCCGTGCCATAATGGCAAAGGGCTTCATAGGTCGGTGCTTTCTGGCTCGAAGCAGCGAGACAGCTGCTTCGTTTGTGGCATCACAGCAGAGATGGAAGCCGCCGATTCCTTTGACTGCAATGATGCCTCCGGCGAGAATCGTCTCCCTTGCCTGGGTGATGGCACTGCAGCCGGTCAGCGTGTCTGAAGGCGCACCGGCAGCCTGATCCAGGACATAAAGGGTAGGCCCGCAGTCATTGCAGCAGACGGGCTGGGCATCGTAACGGCGGTCGCCCGGGGAATGGTACTCCTCTGCGCAGGTGCTGCACATGGGAAAATCCCTCATGCTGGTCCGCTGTCTGTCATAGGGAAGCGCCTCTAAGATCGTCATCCGGGGCCCGCAATTGGTGCAGTTGATAAAGGGATGCAGGTAGCGCCGGTCATTTTTGTCAAAAAGCTCCCGCTTGCAGTCGTCACAGATGGCAAGATCCGGGGAGATATAGATGGACCCGCCGGTTTTTTCGCTTTCTATAATAGAGAAGTCATCGTAGCCAGGAACCCTGGAATCCTCATCTGTCAGCTGGCAGACATCCAGTCCCAGGATGGCGGCTCGCTTTGGCGGATGATTTTTTAATAATTCTAAAAATGTATGGCACTGCGATTCGCTGCCCTGTGCAATGATCTCCACATAGGAGCCCCGGTTGCAGACGCTGCCGCAGATATTGGCTTTGGCGGCCAGCCTGCTGACGGTAGGCCGAAAGCCCACGCCCTGTACGATGCCATAGACCCGGATGCGTTGGGTGATCTTTTGTGAGGCAGGATCGAACTGCTTAGATATTTCCATGGAAGAAAAACCGTCCTTTTTCACTGGTTTGCACTCCTTGGTCTGAGTGCCTGTTAACTCTGGTATCATAGCATAGAAGGGCGATTCGAATCAAGTTTTGCCCCGGAGCGTTCCCGCCTTGCGCTTCACTGGATTTTATAGTAAGATGATACATATCTGGGGCGGTTTTTGGCACATGGAGCTTTGACCGCCGGAGAGATTTTAGTTAAATAGAAAAAGGAGCAAAGAACATGAATATTGTATGCTTGGACTTAGAGGGAGTGCTGGTACCGGAGATCTGGATCGCTTTTGCAGAGGAGAGCGGGATTCCGGAGCTTAAGCGCACTACCAGAGATGAGCCGGATTATAACAAACTGATGAATTACCGTCTCGCTATTTTAAAGGAGCACGGTCTGGGACTGCGCCAGATTCAGGAGACCATCGCAAAGGTGGATCCGCTGCCCGGCGCCAAGGAGTTTTTGGATGAGCTGCGTTCCATCACACAGGTGCTGATCCTCAGCGATACCTTCGAACAGTTCGCCACACCCCTCATGAAAAAGCTGGGCTGGCCCACCATCATGTGCAATACCTTAGAGGTGGCACCGGACGGAGAGATCACCGGCTTCCGGATGCGCTGTGAGAAGTCAAAGCTGACTACCGTAAAGGCCCTGCAGTCCATCGGTTATGAGACCATCGCCAGCGGCGACAGCTTCAATGACCTGGCCATGATCCAGGCCAGCAAGGCAGGATTTTTATTCAAGAGCACGGAACAGATCAAAAAGGATTATCCGGAACTTCCGGCTTTTGAGGAATATGCAGATCTTTTATCTGCGATTAAGGCTGCATTATAAAAAGAGCCTTTTTTACAACGACTGACGAAAGTCAGTCATTCGAAAGGTGGCGCGTGACAGGAATGGTTACATATGATAACAAAGATTATGAGGAGTGGCTGTGTGCCCTGAGTGATGATTACTTATCTGTTTATTCTGTTGATTTTGTGCAGGATAAGGTCACGCCCTTCCGCCTCAGTGATGTGATTGAGCGGGATTATGGAGAGCAGTTCTGGGCGGAGCCGCCTTATGATCAGGCGATTTTGGCATATGTGAACAATACGGTTTTGCCGGCAGACCGGCAGGAGATGCTGACGATCTGTTCGGTGGGACATTTGCGCGAATTTTTCAAGAAGAACAAAGTCCTGCATTATGATTACCGCATAGATCGGGATGGCAGAATCGCCTACTGCCGGATGAAGATCGTGAATCTGTCGCCGAATGAGACGCTGACCAGAGCCGTCTTTGGCTTTGCGGATATCGATTCGGAGAAGACGAGGGAACTGGAGCACTACGCCTATGTGGATTCAGTGACCGGCGGCGACAATTATGTCTATTTCAAGAAAAAGCTGGCAGATAAGATGGGACCCGGCATGATCGTGTCTGTTGATCTCCATTCTTTTAAGGTGGTGAATTCCATCTGCGGAACCGCAAAGGGAGATGAGATCATCCGGGAAGCCTGGAAATGCATCGACCAGCAGCTGGAGGTTGGTGATCTGGCTGCCCATATTCATGCAGATCATTATGTGATCTATTATGCAGATGCAGAAGAGAATGAGGTGACGCTGCGTCTGAAGCGCCTGACCAACCGGATCATCAAACGATCCACGGAGCTGGGTGTGCCCCAGCAGGTTCCTTATTTCGGAGTGGCCGCCTGGACATCGGACAAAGAGATCGAGCAGACCTATAATGAGGCTACCATCGCCCGCCATGAGGTCAAATACCGGGGAGATATGAATCTTGCATTTTTCCGCCCGGAGACTGCAAAACGGATACAGATGGAAAAGCAGATCGTGGATGATTTTGATAAGGCGATTCAGGAACACCGCTATGAGGTCTGGTATCAGCCCAAATACAATCCGGCAGACAATCGTCTGGTAGGTGCGGAGGCGCTGGTGCGCTGGAGAGACCAGAAGGGAAATCTCGTATCTCCCGGTATCTTTATTCCGCTTTTTGAGAAAAACGGCCTGATTCACTGTCTGGATGAGTATGTATTCCGCACCGTCTGTCAGCAGCAGAAGCACCGGTTTGTGACGGGGCAGGTCATGCTTCCTATATCGGTGAATCTCTCCCGGGTGAGTCTGTATTTCCAGAACGTGGTGGAGCGTTACAGCGAGATCGTAAAGGAAGTCGGCATTGCGCCGGCGCTGGTTCCCATCGAGATCACCGAGTCGGCTGCCGTGGACAGTGGCGCTATCGACCAGCTGGCAGAGCGTTTTTGCGCGGCAGGCTTTCCGCTGCATATCGATGATTTCGGCGCTGGCTATTCGTCCCTGGCCTTACTCAATACGCTGCATTATGACACGCTGAAGCTGGACAAGAGCCTGATCGATTGCATCGGCAATTATAGCGGGGACCGGCTGCTGGAGCATACCATTGCCCTGGCAAAGGAGCTGGGCATGCATGTGACTGCCGAGGGCGTGGAGACCGCGGAGCAGGTGGATTTTCTGAAAAAATTAGATTGCGACAGCATCCAGGGCTTCTACTATTCCAAGCCGCTGCCGGTGGGTGAATTTGAAAAATTATACTAAAAAAGGAGACAATCATGAATATACAAAAAAGACTTTTAACTCTGGCGGCAGCTTTGGGCTGCGCAGCCGGAGCCTTTGACCTCACATTAAAGAGCATATACCAGAAGTAAAAAAGGACTGACCCAAATTGGAACTTAGTACAAAGAAAAAAGGAATCGCCTGTGTGATTTCGGCAGCATTTTTCTTCTCCCTGATGACCGTCATGGTGCATCTGGCGGGAGATCTGCCTACCATGCAAAAGACTCTTTTTCGCAATCTCGTGGCGGCAATCATCGCATGGAGCATGCTTTTTGCCAAGCGGGAACCCATTCATATACAAAAACGCGATGTGCCGGATCTGCTCATGCGTTCCATCTGCGGAACGCTGGGCATGATCTGCAATTTTTATGCCATTGACCGGCTCAATATCTCCGATGCCAACATGCTGAACAAATTGTCGCCCTTTTTTGCCATGCTCATGAGCATCGTGATATTAAAGGAAAAGGCATCAAAAAAAGAATGGATGATCGTAGGAGTGGCTTTTATCGGAGCCCTCTTTGTCATCAAGCCCAGCTTTTCCATGGATGCCATGCCGGCTTTTCTGGGCGCCCTGGGAGGACTGGGGGCCGGTATTGCATATACCTACGTGCGGAAACTGGGGAAAAAGGGTGTCACCGGTCCCATCGTCGTTATGTTCTTTTCCACCTTTTCCACGTTGTTTTGCCTGCCCTTCTTTTTATTCACCTACGAGCCCATGACACTGCAACAGCTCCTTTGCCTGTGCGGCGCGGGACTTGCAGCGGCAGGAGGTCAGCTGTCCATCACGGCAGCCTACACTTATGCGCCTGCCAAGGAGATCTCCGTCTATGACTACACCCAGGTGATTTTCGCCGCGATCTGGGGCTATTTTATCTTCGGACAGCAGCCCGATGTCTTCAGTGTGATCGGCTATGTGATCATCATCGGAGCAGCCGTCTACCGGAGTGGGATTTTGACGAAGAAGAGCAAAGAACCGGAATGATGCAGCAGGGGGAATGATATGCTGAAGGTATTGATTGCAGATGATGAAAAAAATATATGCCTGATGATCCAGAAGCTGGTGAACTGGGAATCCTACGGCATGGAAGTGATCGGGATGGTGCATAACGGTCTGGATGCCATGGAGGTGATCGAGCGGCAGCGTCCCCAACTGGTGATCTCGGATATCCGGATGCCGGGCTATGACGGGCTGGAGATCGTGACACGCACCCAGCAGATTGCGCCGGATACGGATTTCGTGATTATCAGCGGGTACAAGCAGTTTGAATATGCCCATACCGCCCTGAATCTGGGAGTTGAGCACTATCTGCTCAAGCCCATCGACAAGCAGGAACTGGAGAATACCCTGGAGAAGATTCGCCAGAAGTATCAGAGCAGCATCCAGCGGGAGGAAGAGGAGACAGAACTTCGGGAGCGTGTGCGCAAAAGCAGACGAAAGGCCCAGAAGCATTTTTTAAGCACGGTGCTGGAGCGGGGAACTGTGAGCCGCGGCCTGGAGCTGGAGCATGTGAATACCGAGTATCAGTGCAGATTTGAGCAGGGCTGTTTTGTGGCCCTCCTGGCAAAGATTGACTGTGAGGAGCCGGAGCAGGATCTGAGTGTGCTGCTGCAGAGTATCGAGAACATTATTGATACAGATCTACAGGACGGGCAGAAAGAGTACATTAACAGCATTTTGAAGAGTGGTGTGATCTCTATCCTGAATTATCGTCCGGAGGATCGGGCGGATACCAGACTCGGCATGGAAAAGCCATTTTACCAGATCCGCAAAGAACTGGATAAATTTCAGAACTACCATATTACGATTGGAATCGGCAACGAGAAGGCTAGCATCAGTGAAATCGCAGATTCTATCCGTGAGGCGGTGGAGGCAGTAAAATGCCGGGATAAAGCGGGAATCGACAAGATCATTTATTATGATCAGCTCCATTACAACCGGGTTCCCATGGAGGAGATTCTTAGCCCCCAGGTGCTGCGGGAGATCGAAAACATGACGGAATCTCTGGATTATGAGGCGTTGGATGGAGAGATCCGAAGGGGTCTGGAGAAAATCAAAGCCACCGCATTTTTCTCCCCGGCATGTGTCTATGATTATATAGAACATCTGGAGGAGATCATCTGCCGTGTGCTTCGGGGCAATCAGGTCCGGGAGGAGCTGCAGCAGCAGCTGAGCGACAGAATCCAGCAGATTCTGGATTTTTATTACAATCCCAATGACATGATCTATCAGTGTCTCCAGGCGATCCGGGATGTATTTGAGCAGGTGCTGGTAGAGCAGAAGAGCAAGGGGCAGCTGCCCATTCGCCAGGCCAGACAGTACATACAGGAGCATTACAGCAGCCAGGTTTCCCTGGAGGATGTGGCAGAAGCCATCCAGCTGAGTCCGGCTTATCTGAGCACCCTGTTTAAAAAGGAGATGGGGATCAATTTCAGTGATTACCTGATCTCCTGTCGGATTGAGGCAGCCAAGGATCTGCTCAAGAACACAGATCTGCCGATAGCAGAGGTGTCTGAGCAGGTGGGCTATCTCGATTCGAGACATTTCAGCAAGACCTTCAGCAAGGTGGTGGGTCTGAAGCCCTCTGCCTATCGGAAGCTCTATCGCTAGCGGGAGGTGCCTATGTGGAAACTGTGGAAAGGTGAAAATCGCAGGCAGCTGCAGCAGGAACAGCAGCGGCTGATGGATGAGCTGCGGCAGTCCATGGAGCGGGAGCATGCGGAGGCCATGCTGCGGCAGCAGTTTCAGTATGCGGAGCTGCAAAACCAGATCAATCCCCATTTCCTTTACAATACATTGGAGACCATCCGGGGGCAGGCCATCATCGATGACAATTACAAGATCGCAGAGATGACGGAGGCTCTGGCCAAATATTTCCGCTACAATATCAGCAAGGACAAGGATGCAGTTACCCTGGAGCAGGAGCTGGAAAATATCAGAAACTATATCCAGATCCAGCAGTATCGCTTTCAGGATCGCTTTGTTTTCCGGATCTGCCCCCATGTGGCATATGAGGAATATGCCGGCTGTCTCATTCCAAAGATGACTCTGCAGCCCATCGTAGAAAATGCGATTTTTCACGGAATGGAAGAAAAACTGGGTCTGAGCCATCTCAGCATCCATATCGAGACCACCCAGGACCGTCTGATCATTCTCGTATCGGATGATGGCGTGGGCATGGATGAAGAGACCTTAAGCCGTCTGCAGCGGCGGATGCAGGGGATGGAAGATGAGGACGGACAGCCAAAGGGAAGCGGACACCACGGCATCGCCATGCACAACGTCAACAGCCGGCTCAAGATGTTATACGGAGAAGAATATGGGCTGGTGGTAAACAGCACCAAGGGGCTTGGCACCGAGGTGGAGATTACGATTCCGCGAGTCGTACGGGAGGAGACATCAGAGACCTTATGAGAAAGGAAATATTGCGGATGCAGGACGTCTCTGCAGGAGACTATGAGCCCATGGGACTGAACGGCTTTCATCTGTTCCTGCGCCAGGGGGAGCTGGTGAAGCTTTTGGGACTGTCCGGATCCGGAAAGACCATGCTCTATCATTTTTTTCAGGGACATACGGTTCTAAAAAAAGGCTGGGTGCAGTATGGTAATCAAACCTTTCACACCGGAGAGTGCTTTGCGGCTACAGCGGATGTGGCGGGGATCGGTCAGGAGAGTACCCTGATTCCCGATATGTCGGTGGCAGAAAATATATTTATCATCAACCGAAGACGAAAGCAAAAGCACTTGGTCTGGATGAAAGGTGTGAACTATCGCGCCGGCATGTTGCTGGCGCAGTATGCGCCGGATATTGAACCGACGATGCCGGTGCGTAACTTAAGCACTGTCCAAAAGCGGATTGTGGAGCTGCTTCGGGCCATGGAGAGCGAAGCGGGCTTTTTGATTATCGATGATGCCTTTGACGGGATGGGACGCAATGACATACGAAAAATCACAGAGCTTTTGCAGGTGCTTCGGGAAAAGGGCATGGCCATACTCTATGAGAGTCAGGAGCTGAATTTCGTGGATCGCCTGGCAGACCGGGTAATCTTGCTGCGCAAGGGACGAAATATCCGCACCTTTTATGCCAGGGATTTTGACGAGACCTTCTGCATGCGGCTGCTTACCGGCGATGAAGGACTTCCGGTGTTTGAACGGAAAAGTGTTGCCACGGAGCAGGTGGTGATGCAGCTGCAGGGAGTGACCGGCAGGCAGTATGTCAGGGATCTGAGTCTGGATCTGCATCAGGGCGAGATCGTAGGGCTCTATGATCTCAACAATCATGGCAATCTGGAGCTGCTGGATCTGATGGTGGGCAGAGGTCGCAAGTATGCAGGCCGCATGCTTTTGCAGGGACAGCAGTATGAACCCAGGGATCTGGATGATGCTGTTTCCCACAATATATGCTTTTATCAGGGAAATACCCACCATGATGATCTGGTGGAGGAGCTCAGCGTTCAGGATAATCTCTGCCTGCCCATTCAGGAGCGGATTACTTATCCGGGAGGCTTCCGCAACCGCAAGGCAGAACAGTATCTGAGCAGGGAATGCATGCAGCGTATCGGTGTGCCGCCCGGTGCAGGAAAGGGCAGTGTCCGGGCGTTTGAGGAATGGAGTCAGAAGCGGATCCTGATGGAACGCTGGATCCTGACACGTCCGGCGGTGATGGCTTGCAGGGAACCATTTGTGGGAATAGACGTCATGCTGCGGGATGCTATGATGAAAACCTTAAGTGAGCTGGCGGAGAACCATTCTGCGGTGCTGATCGCATCCCAGGATATCAATGAACTGAAGATGATCTGTGATACGATCTATTCGTTGGATAGTGACAGCAGCCAGCCGATGACCTGTTACAGGATGCCAAGATAAAAGTGGGTTATTTTTTGAAATAGAAAAATAACCCACTTTTTTTAAAGAGAGTCGCATTGTGACACAAAAAAAATAACGGTATAGTAGGATTACCGAAGGGGGAGGAACCTTTGTTGAAAGAGAAAAAAATACAGTCCATAGCCAGAAACAATATGATGTGGTTCGTGCTGATTGTGCTGATTGTTTTGTTTGGAAGCCTGTCACCCAGCTTTTTGACATTGACGAACCTGAGAAATATCTGTACACAGGAATCTTATTTTATTGTGACGTCTATTGGGCTGGGGCTGATTATGATCAGCGGCGGAATCGATTTTTCTGTCGGACAGTGCATATCGGTAGTGGCGGTTTGCGTGGCCACCTTCCTGCAGTGGAAGACCTTTCCGGTGTGGGCAGCAGTCATGCTGGGCATGCTGATCGGCGTGTTATTAGGCTGTATCAACGGACTTCTCACCGGCGTATTACAGCTGTATCCCATGATTGTGACCATCGGAACCATGACGACTTTCCGGGGGATCTCCTACCTGATCAGCAATGCCAGAACTTTTCATAATCTTCCGAGAAGCTACATGATCATCGGACAGGGGAATCTGGGACCCATCCCTATTGCAGTAGTGATCACGGTGGCAGTAGCACTGGCCGCACAGCTGATGCTGGAATTCACCTGCTTTGGCAGATTTTTGTACGCAGTGGGTGGCAATGCCGAGGCAGCGAGACTGTCAGGGATTAACTTAAAGCGGGTACGTTTTCAGATCTTTTTGATCGGAGGACTGTTTTATTCCATAGCTGCCATTCTAAAGACCTCCAGAGGAGGTTCGGCCAGCTCTTCCATTGTTTCCGGCATTGAATTTGATGCCATTACTGCCTGTGTGCTGGGAGGCGTCAGCTTCCAGGGAGGCAGAGGCCGGGTGATGGGAATCATCTCCGGCAGTCTGGTGCTGGGGGTTCTATCTAACGGAATGCAGCTGCTTGGTATCGGCAATTATATCCGGTATGTGGTGACCGGAATCATCATGGTTCTTGCCGTGGCTTATGATACCTGGTCAGATCGCAGAAAAAATCAGAAGATCGCGTCAGAACAGACGTTATCATAAACATTTATAAGGAAGAGGTGATCTTACGGAAGTTTTATCTTTAAAAAACATTACAAAAGATTATCCCGGCGTCAAGGCACTTGATAATGTGTCCATTTCCTTTGAGAAGGGTGAGGTTCATGCCCTGGTAGGTGAGAATGGAGCAGGAAAGTCCACATTTATCAAGACAATATCGGGGGCGATTCGTCCCACGTCCGGAACTATCACCATGGAGGGCCAGGATTATGAATATCTGGAGCCTGCCCAGGCTATTGAGCTGGGAGTGGCTGTGGTGTATCAGGAACTGGTTCAGTTTGAAGCCATGACAGTGGCTGACAACATTTTTATGGGAGTAAAGGACAGCAGGGGAATCGTGCTCAACGACAAGGAGCGCTTTGCTCGAACCGCAGAGTTGCTGAAGATCTTTGACTGTGACGTTTATCCCGGCACGCTGATCCGGGAGCTCTCCCTGGCTAACCGTCAGATTGTGGAGCTGGCCAAGGCTGTGGTGAAGAAGGCCAAGGTGATCATCATGGACGAGCCCACCGCATCCATTACTATGGCGGAGCAGGAAAAGCTCTACAAGCTGGTACATAAGCTCAAGGAA
>CAVITM010000027.1:0-17121 GCA_963645455.1 Moraxellaceae bacterium
TGTTTATCGCTTAAATTTATAAAGAAAACAAGCGAAGAAAAGCTTAAAGGTGGTGAGTCTATGTTTGACAGAAAGGCAAAAAATGCAGAAATATTTAAGGACACTTGCCAAGCTATAAAAGAAAGCAAAGCGTTGCAGAATGCTGTTACAAATTCAATCAAAGAGCAGAAGCTGTTTCTTGAAGGGAAAGACTGTAATTATGACATTAAGAATTTAAAAAGAGATGCGATGTGCCAGGTGGTCGTATCAGGAAAAAGAACTTTTGAGGCCGCAGAATCTTATGCAAAAGCAGGAAAAAGAGTAGCTGTCTTAAATTTTGCTTCAGCCACCAATCCGGGTGGAGGAGTAGTAAATGGATCTTCGGCTCAGGAGGAAGCTCTTTGCCGATGCAGTACACTTTATCAGTGCCTAAATATTGAAATGATGTGGAATCAGTTTTATAGGCCTCATAGGAAAGCTGACAATCCTATTTATAACAATGATATATTACTTACTCCGGATGTGATTGTATGTAAAAGCGATATAAATTTCCCTGAGAGAATTCCAGAAAGGGAATGGTACAAGGTAGATGTAATTACTTGCGCTGCACCGAATCTAAGGCGTGTTCCAAGTAATGCAATGAATCCTAATGCGGGCAATAAGACAGCAAATTTAACATTGCATGCTTATACAGAGCTGATGAGAGACCGAATCAATCAGATTTTTAAAGTGGCATTAACTACAGGTGTTGATGTGTTGATCCTCGGTGCATTTGGCTGTGGAGCTTTTCGGAATCCTCCTGAAGTTGTAGCAAAGCTTTTCAGGGAAGCAACAAATGAATACAGCAACTGGTTCGAAACCATAGAATTTGCAGTATTTCATACAGACCGGGAGACGGCGAATTATGATGCTTTTAGAAAAGCGTTTGGAATGGAAAAATCATGAGAGAATTGAACGATCACAACCGGCGGAAAAGTGCCGGTGGAAGCAGAAGGCGCAGACGCAGATGGCATCCGGTATATACTGTGGTGGTGCTGGCATTTTTATGTGTGGCAGGAATATCTACGGTAACACAGCAGCCATTTGATCAGTCACAGACTGCCTATGAGAAAACGGATGGTTATCAGATCAGCGATGATAGTGATAGGGCCTCCCAAAGTACCTGCATGGCGGATCCGGACAGTATTCCGGATTATTCGGGGCAGGATTATATTGTATTGAATGATGGCATCCCTAATTTTACAAGCTGGGATGTGGAAAATATTTCCGGACAGACCCTAAGCCCTTTGGATTCCCTTGGCAGATGCGGCGTGGCATATGCAAAGCTGGATCAGTCCATGGCGCCGACAGAGGAGCGGGGCTCCATCGGACAGATCAAGCCTACCGGATGGGTGCAGAATAAATATGAGGGAGTGGTAAACTCCAACCCGCCTTATTTGTACAATCGCTGTCATCTGATCGCATATGCACTGACGGGCGAAAATGCCAATGAACTGAATCTGATTACCGGAACCAGGTATATGAATGTATCCATCATGCTTCCCTGGGAGGAACAGGTGATGAAATATCTGGATGATTCCACCAACCATGTGCTTTACCGGGTGACTCCTTATTTTGTAGGAAATGAGCTGCTGGCCAGAGGCGTGGAGATGGAGGCCTATTCCATCGAAGATGATGGGAAAGGCGTCTGCTACCATGTGTTTGTCTATAATGTGCAGCCAGGGGTAGAGATTGATTACCAGACAGGAGACAACTGGCTGGCAGAATAGATTTGGAGAAGAATTATGACATTACGTGAATTGAAAATCGGTCAAAAAGCAAAGGTGACAGTGGTAGGCGGCGAGGGCGCACTGCGCCAGCATTTTCTTGATATGGGTGTGATCCCGGGCGCAGAGGTGACATTGGTGAAGTTTGCCCCCATGGGAGATCCCATGGAACTGCGGATCCATGGCTATGAGCTGACGTTGCGGCTGGCGGACGCGGAGAAGATTGGGATCGAAGAACTGCCGGACACCATACCCGGAGAGGCCGGGAGCCGGAAGACCCACAAAGATGAAGTGGCCCATCCCGGCCTTGGAGAAGGCGGCAAATACCATGTGAAGGCGGATGAGCATCCCCTTCCCAAGGGAACGGTGCTGACCTTTGCCCTGGCGGGCAACCAGAACTGTGGAAAAACCACCCTTTTTAATCAGCTGACAGGAGCCAACCAGCATGTAGGCAATTTCCCGGGAGTGACAGTAGACCGGAAAAGCGGAGTCATCCGCAACCATCCCAATACGGAGATCACGGATCTGCCGGGCATTTATTCCATGTCTCCCTACAGCAGCGAGGAGATGGTGACCCGATCCTTTATTATTGACGAAAAACCAAAAGGCATCATCAATATTGTAGATGCCACAAATATCGAGCGAAATCTATATCTTACCATGCAGTTCATGGAGCTGGATGTGCCCATGGTGCTCGCCCTTAATATGATGGACGAGATGAGAGGAAACGGCGGCAGCATTCGGATCAATGAGATGGAACAGGCTCTGGGGATTCCGGTGGTGCCCATCTCTGCGTCCAAAAACGAGGGTGTGGAGGAGCTGATCCGTCATGCCATCCACGTGGCCCAGTATCAGGAACGGCCGGGCAGAACGGATTTTTGTGATAAAGATGATCATAATGGTGCGGTACACCGCTGTCTCCACGGCATTATGCATCTCATTGAGGATCATGCAAAAGCGGCGGAGATTCCCTTGCGTTTTGCGGCCACCAAGCTGGTGGAAGGGGATGCGGTCATCACAGACGCGTTAAAATTATCGCAAAACGAAAAAGAGATGGTGGAGCACATCATCTGTCAGATGGAGGAAGAACGTGGCCTTGACCGGTCGGCTGCCATCGCGGACATGCGTTTTTCTTTTATTGAAAAGCTGGTAAAGGACACCGTATCAAAACCCCAGGAGAGCAAGGAGCATGTCAGAAGCCGGCGGATCGACCAGGTTTTGACCGGAAAATATACTGCGATCCCTGCCTTTATCGGCATCATGGGTCTGGTGTTCTGGCTGACCTTCAACGTGATCGGCGCCTGGCTTCAGGGACTTTTGGAAGATGGAATCACCTATCTCACGGATGTGGTGGACGGGGCTTTTACAGCCTGGAACGTAAACAGTGTGGTCCATTCCCTGGTGATTGACGGTATTTTTAACGGCGTCGGCAGCGTGTTGAGCTTCCTGCCTATCATCGTCACGTTGTTTTTATTCCTGTCCCTTTTGGAGGACACAGGATACATGGCCCGGGTGGCTTTTGTGATGGATAAGCTGCTGCGAAAGATCGGCCTGTCCGGCCGAAGCATCGTTCCCATGCTCATCGGCTTTGGATGTACGGTGCCGGGAGTGATGGCCAGCCGCACCCTGCCTTCTGAGCGGGACCGCAAAATGACCATTATGCTTACGCCCTTTATGAGCTGCTCAGCCAAGCTGCCCATCTACGGTTTTTTCACCGCCACCTTTTTCCCGAAATACAGCGGCCTCATTATGGTGGGACTGTATTTTGCAGGTATTGTGGTGGGGATTCTGGTGGCATTGATCTCGAAGAACAGCATGTTTAAAGGGGAAGCAGTGCCCTTTGTCATGGAATTGCCCAATTACCGGCTGCCGGGAGCGAAAAATGTGGCCCAGCTTTTGTGGGAAAAAGCGAAGGATTTCCTGCAGCGGGCTTTTACGGTGATTTTCCTTGCAACTATTGTGATCTGGTTTTTACAGACCTTTAATCCGCATCTGCAGATTGTGAGCGATTCCAAGGATAGTATTCTGGCTCTGCTGGCCGGTGTCATCGCTCCCATTTTTGCGCCTCTTGGTTTCGGGGACTGGCGGATTTCAACGGCGCTGATCACCGGATTCATGGCAAAAGAGAGCGTGGTCTCCACTCTTACGATTTTATTTGGAAGCAATGAGATCCTGCTGGCGGCTCTTTCCCCGGCGGCGGCAGCAGCACTGCTGATCTTTTGCCTGTTATATACGCCCTGTGTGGCGTCAATCGCAGCCATCAAACGGGAACTGGGAACAAAATGGGCACTGGGGATTGTGGTAGGACAGTGCGCCATCGCATGGATCTGTGCACTTTTCGTGCGTCTCGTTGCTGTTATTTTTTAGAAAGAAGGTAAAATTTTCAGAAAAAAATGGATAGAGCTGAAGCATGAAAATGAAAAAAGGAAGGAATATATGATGGAAATTTTTGATGGAAGACCAACGGAACTTGAGGGACGTCTGCCCCGGGAGGTGCGCACCTACGATTTTCTGGATTCACTGGGGATCCGGTACAAACGGACAGACCATGAGCCTGTGGATACCATGGAGGCCTGCAATGAGATTGACAAGATCCTGGATGTTTTGATTTGCAAGAATCTGTTTCTCTGCAATCGCCAGAAAACGGCATTTTATCTTTTGATGATGCCGGGTGACAAGAAATTTAAGACGAAGGAGCTGTCAGCCCAGATCGGTTCTGCCAGACTTTCCTTTGCGTCACCGGAGGATATGCTAAAATACCTGGATATCGAGCCGGGCGCGGTGAGCATCATGGGTCTGATGAATGACAAGGAGTGTGGCGTGCAGCTTTTGATCGATGAGGATGTGCTGAAGGGGGAGTATCTGGGCTGCCACCCCTGCGTGAGCACCTCCAGCCTCAAACTCCGCACAGAGGATGTGATCCATACATATCTGCCTGCCGTAAAGCACCCTTACAAAACGGTGCATTTGGTGGGAGAGGAGTAAAAAGCTACCATCCGGCAGGATCTCCCCGGGAGACTTCCACATGATACCCGATGCGTTCAATCCGCTGCTGGAGTTTCCGGCAGCTCTCGGCGGCTTCGTCTCCGGTGCACAGCTTTCCGTCGTAGAGCAGATATTTGCTCCGGACGGCTGCGGGGGACAGATTGGGCATGATGACATTGGCTCCGGCCCGGATGCCCAGCTCCCGGCCCTGGGGATCAATGGTTGCCAGTGCAGTGGTGGCAGGAAGCAATACATGGGGAAACATGAGCCGCAGAATGGCCAAAAGATGCAGAGTATCCGTAAGCCTTCCGGCTGCTTCCCGGGCAAAGGGCGTATCCTTGTGGGGGATGAAGGGTCCGATGCCGATCATCTCCGGCTGCAGCTCCTGCATAAAACGAAGATCCTGGAGGATCGAATCAGGACGCTGCATGGGAGAACCCACCATGATGCCGCAGCCGGTCTGATAGCCGATGCTCTTGAGGGTTCGAAGGCAATCCTGGCGATGAGCCATGGATTGGGTTTCCGGGTGAAGATAGCGGTAGTGGGCTGCGTCAGAGGTCTCCTGCCGAAGTAGATACCGGTCAGCCCCCGCGTCGAAGTATGCCTGGTAGCTGGAGCCTTCCTTTTCTCCGATGGAGAGTGTGACGGCGCAGTCCGGGTATCTTTTTTTTATATCCGAAAGGATGGCGCAGATCTGGTCGTCATGAAAATAGGGATCTTCTCCGCCCTGAAGCACAAAGGTGCGAAAACCAAGGTCATACCCCAGTGCGCAGCAGGAGAGAATGTCTGATTTGGTCAGCCGGTAACGGCTGGCTTTTTTGTTGGATCTGCGGATGCCGCAATAATAGCAGTCGTTTTTGCAATAATTGGTAAATTCAATGAGTCCTCGCAGAAAAATGCTCCTGCCGTAGACCTTTCTTGCGGTGGTTCGGGCTTTTTCATAAAGATAATCCTCTTCGGCACCGGACCAATCCCCAGGGTCATCCCCCAAAGGATGGGTCCTATGTTTACAGATCGGCCCTAAAAGCGCAAGAAATTCCTGGTCCGTAAGGTCGTGCCTATCGGCTAATTGATCAATCAGTGTAAATCGATTCATGAATTTGTCACTCCAGCATATTTGCAATATCCGGGAACATGGCGATGGATCGCCGCAGGATGCCCTGAAACTGTGCGATGGCGATGCCATAGTTGGTGAAGGGGATTCCCTGAGCCATGGCGCACTTCATGCGCCGCTGTACCTCCCGTTCCCCCAGCATACAGCCGCCGCAGTGAATGGCCAGATCGTATCCGCTGAGGTCTTCCGGAAACTGCTGACCGCTGCAGGTATCGATGGAGATGCCTGTCCCAATATATTCCCTGAGCCATCGGGGAATTTTTACGCTTCCGATGTCATCGCATTGTCTGTGATGGGTGCAGCCTTCGGCGATCAGAATGTGATAGGAGGTGGGAGCGGCTGCCTGTTCATGGGAGGTGTGCATATCCCTTAGTCTGGCGGCACCGGAAACAGCTTCCTTCAAAAATCCTTTGTGTCTGGCCATCAGGATGGAAAAGGATGTAAGAGGAATGTCTGCCGGTACGATCTTTGACACGAGACCAAAGACCTGGCTGTCCGTGATCACCAGGGCCGGCCGCATGCCGGGTCTGGCTAATACCTCAGCCAGGCGGTTTTCTTTGACGCAGACGGGGATCCCGTCATGATCTAAAATATCCCGGATGGCCATCTGCTGGGGCAGGATCAGGCGTCCTTTTGGCGCAGCCTTGTCGATGGGAATCACTAAAAGAACGGTATCTCCGGGATGAAACAGATCGCCGCACAGGAAAACTTCGGGCCCATGGGGCTTGATCAGCCGGGCCAGTGTCTCCTTCAGCTCCTGAATGTGAAGTGCATTTTTTGCACTTGCATAAAATTCGTTTGGCTGTAGGTTAGCCCTTGGCTCGTCTGCTTCGGTCAGGTCACATTTATTATAGACAATGAGATAGGGCAGATCCCGCTCCCGGATCAATGTCAAAAGCTCCTGATCCTGGGGCTGCATTCCTTTTGCCGCATCCATAACCAGCACAGCCATGTCACTTTGTTCCAGAATCTGTCTTGTTTTTTTGATGCGCAGCTCCCCGAGACTGCCGATATCGTCAAAACCCGGCGTATCGATCAGGACCACAGGCCCCAGGGGAAGCAGCTCCATGGTCTTTTTAACAGGATCGGTGGTGGTTCCGGGAACATCGGAGACAACCGAGAGCTCCTGGCCGGTGATGGCATTTACAAGGCTGGATTTGCCGGCATTTCTGCATCCGAAAAATCCAATGTGGATGCGTTCGCCGGACGGTGTATCATTAAGTCCCATGGCTTGCTCCTTTCAGTCAAATAGCCTATTCCAGACATCCATCTCAGCCAGATGGCATCTTCCTGAAAATGCCAGATGGGGGAGCCTGTGAAACGCTACATGCTCCGGACAAATGGGAAGATACAAAGGATCTGCGATGATGTGGTGATATTGTTTCATAAGATCCATGCATTGCGCTTCGCCCAGGAAGCAGTGGTCGTCCTGGGTCAAAAATCCTCCACTTTTTTCCAGAGGACAGAGCACGGATGCCTTTTTTTGGTATTTTTTTGTAATCATGGCAGCCAGGGAACCGGCAGTGACCGGCTCTCCGATGATGGCAATGGATGGATGGCAGTTCGTATCCTGCAGCCATGCATTCCGGTGAAAATAAGAAAAACAGTGTTCACAGCTACCGGCTGCAGCTTTTCTGATGTCTTCACAGAGTATTTCTGCAAATGCATAAAATGGCGCTCCCACCACAAAAGGAATGCCGTATTGCTCCTGCATAAACCGGGCCAAAGGATAGCCGGCGGCAGACACCACCAGATTGACATTTGCATAAACGGCAGCCTCTAAGGAGGTCATATTTTCTCCGTCAAGCATGGAAAAAACGCTTAAAACGTGGATATCTCTGGTGGCCAGAGCATGTTTTAGTGCAAAAACCGCCTGGGAAAATGCAAAATCCAGGGGCGTGACACCCAGGAGATTGACGGATATCTGCCCGGTGGATTGAATGGTTTCCTTGCGGGCGGGAGCCTGGTCCCAGATGGGCTTTAGTATTTTTTTTGCATAGGCCAGCAGGGCAGCACCGGCGCCCTGGACATAGTCATGCATGCCATTGGTGGCTACTGCAAAGGTGGGGATCCCCGTCTCCTTTTCAATCATGCGGGCCAGGGCAGAATAGTCCGTGCCGTTGATAAAGGGAATGGGGGAGCCGCACAGGGCAATAAATTTTGGTGAAAGCCGGCCTGCTGCATCCGAAACGTCGCGGACTACCTTTTGATCGTTGCCTAAGATGGCATCCATTTCCGTAAGCCCGGTGATGTAGATGAGACTGTCATGATCGTACCAGCGGGTCTCATCGTGGGTATTGTAGGTGGAATTGCAGCCGGAAGGGTCGTGCATGACCACCATGCCCCCCAGCTCAAAGAGGGCAGAGCAGACGCCGGATACATCCGCTGTATAGCATGGGATGATCCGATAGGAATTTTCTATACGCAACTTTCGCACCCCCAGCCTTTACGAATAATGGATTTCTCTGTATCTTTTTCCTCCAGATAGGCTTCTTCCATGAGCCGTGCGGTCCGTTTGATTCCGTCAAATCCAAACAATCCGGCGCCACCTACCGCATTGACAAAATGCTTGGTTCCGGAAAACCAGGCGGCCTTTTGCCCCACTGCAAGCACGTCCGGGCAGTTCCGCTCTCGAGTTCTGGCCTCTGTCTGCACAGTGGAAATCAGCATCAGAGAAGGATAGTGTTCCTGAAGAAAATAAAAATCGGCCTCTTCCTCGCTGTTGATCACATCGATATAAACGGCGGAGACATAAAAACCATGCTCCAGTAGTAGCCTTGCCAGTCCCAAGGGTCTCGGGTGGAAGGTATAGTCGATGCGTATTTCCGTATCGCCGATGAGATCCTTTAGTTTTTCCAGAGCCAGATTGCATTCGGCCTTCTCACTTTCGATGGCGGCCTGCAGACCATCCTTCTGACGATCATGAGTGTCTGGATCTGTCAGTGCAGCCTGCAGCTGCTCCCATTGGGAGGCGATCTCCTCATAGGAAAAGCTCATGGGAAGATAGAGGCAGGGGCGGCCGCATCTCCTCGCAAGGCGCTCCAGAGCCATACGAGCACCGGGGGAATTGGCCAGAAAAAGGGAACTCTCCCCCATGGAACGGTATTCCTGGTAGGTGCTGCAGGCCGGCAGCTCCTTTAGCGTAAAATCGGAGGGATCACCGGAAATCAGCGTAAATATGCGATAAATATCACAGCTGTCCGGCAGGACAAATTCGCTTCCGATCAGACTGATGGTGCCGGGACGAACCTCCCCGGGCTGAATGGGGTCATACATGGCCATGCGAAGCTTCTGATCCGGCGTGGGATGGGTTTTTTGCAGCAAAGGATCCATGTAGCAGCGGCAAAAATAAATGTCCGGGTACCGCTGCCCCAGCCTTCGATATACATAGTCCAGATCACACCCCAACAGATGATGGATGCATACGGTAAACAGCAGCACCACCGGAGGCTTTTTCTCCAGCTGATCCAAACAGGTACTGACTCCCTCGATGGTGGCTGTCTCCAGACTTCCCATGGTCAGATCCGTTTCCTCCAGAAGCACAAAGGAAAAACGGTCCGAGGCCTTCATTTCTGCGGCAGTCAGCACCACGCCCCGCATGCAGTTGGCGGCGCACACATAAATCTGACGAGCCTCTGGCAGAAGCATACCGATATGAACGATGTTCCAGCTGCCATGGGCAGGCGGGTTGAACTCCAATCCCTGATCAAAGGGCTTTGGAAAGGCAGCCTGTCCTATGGGAATGGAAGATTCCTTTGTAGGCGAAATAGTTGACATAATGTGATCCTTTTTGCAATTCTCTAGCAGATTCGGGGAAGCAGCTCTCCCCCAGGCTGGGCCAGGATGGTTTTGGCTCCGATCTCGGTTTTTAGTACGACCTTTCCGGGATGATCGGAAGTGACGGTGCCGATGACGCATGCCTCCTGTGAATATGGCTGATTTTTCAGCGCGGTCAGGATGGGATCCGCCTGGGCTGCCGGTGCCATGATGACCAGCCGCCCCTCGCAGGCAAGGTAGAGGGGCTCCAGCCCCAGCATGCCGCAGACACCCTTTACCTCCGGAACCACAGGAATTTTTGCAGCGTCAAGCTCGATTCCCACGCTGCTCTGCTCGGTGATTTCATAGAGAACGGTGCCTACACCGCCTCTGGTGGCGTCCCGGATGACATGGATTTCTTTAGTGGCATTCAGCATGGTCTGCACACTGCCCCAGAGGGGCGCGCAGTCACTGGTGATGTCTGCTTCGATGCCAAAATCCTCGCGAGCTAATAGAATCGTGCAGCCGTGCCGCCCGATATCTCCGCTGACGATGACTACATCTCCCGGTGCAGCAAGAGCGCCGGAGGTGTGAACCGTATCCGGGATCTGGCCAATGCCGGTGGTGGTGATAAATACGCCGTCCACCTGTCCTTTGCCGGCTACTTTTGTGTCGCCGGACACGATCCGGATTCCGGCCTCCCTGGCTGTCTGCTCCATGGAGGCAGCGATGGTTTCCAGCTGATCCAGGGGGAAGCCTTCCTCGATGACAAATGAACAGGAGAGATAGAGGGGCTGGGCCCCCATACATGCCAGATCATTGACGGTGCCGCAGATGGAGAGCTTTCCGATGTTTCCACCGGGGAAAAATGGCGGTGAAACGATAAAGCCGTCTGTGGTCATGGCCATCCGCCCTTTTGGCGGTTGAAGCACTGCCGCATCATCTGCGGTCAGGTCCGGATTTGAAAAATGTGCTTTAAAAATCTGATTGATTAGTTCGGAAGTCTGCCGGCCCCCGGCTCCGTGGGCCAGCGTGACTGTTTTTGTTTGAATGTTATTCATGTAAACCTCCACCGTACTGAAAATATGCCGCACAGGCTCCTTCATTGGAAACCATGCAGGCCCCCACCGGATGTATGGGATCGCAAGCTTTTCCAAAGCAGGGGCATTCTACCGGCTTGATTTTCCCCTGCAGTACTTGGCCGCAGCGGCAGGCCGGGTTGGGGTGTGCATGGATGTGGGGAAGCTGGTATTTTTTCCGGGCATCGTAGGCGCCGTAAGCAGCCTTTAAGCGTTTGCCGGAGCCTGCGATCATGCCAAGTCCCCGCCATTCACAGTCGTAGGATTCCAGATACTGATCCATCAGTGCCCTGGCAGCAGGACTTCCGTCCTCGGAGACCACTCTCTCATAGGCATTGACGAAAAAGGGCCGGCCTTCCTTGGATTTGATGACGGCGGCAGCCATGGCTGACAGCAGCTCGTTGGCGCTAAATCCGGATACTACGCCGCTGATGCCTTCCTTTACCAGGGCGCGGCACTGGCTGTTGCCCATGATGGCGTTGACATGACCGGGATATAGATATACATCCACATAGTCCTTCAGCATCTGATAGGCAGCAGGCATGGTCTTGTTGGCTGCCAGCAATGAGAAATTGTCCAGACCTTTTTCTATAGCCATGGACAGGGCCAGACAGCTGGCAGGGGTGGTGGTCTCAAAGCCCACGGATAAAAAGACAACCTGCTGGTCCGGATGTTCCCCTGCATAAGTGGCTGCGTCCATGGGACTGTATACGATATGAATGTGAGCCCCCTGTTCCCGGGCACCGGCCAGACTCATGTCAGAGCCCGGAACCCGCATCAGATCTCCGAAGGTGCAGATGGTGCAGCCATGCTCCAATGCCAGAAGAATGGCTTCATCGATAAAGCTCACCGGCGTGACACAGACCGGGCAGCCGGGACCGGAGATGAGTTCGATGGTATCCGGCAGGAGACTACGGATGCCCAGCCGGAAGATCTCATGGGTGTGGGTGCCGCAAACCTCCATAATCCGAAGCTTCGGCCCGTCATATTGTCTGATGATTTCAAGAAGCTGTTGGTTTTTCATGCGTTTGTTTCCTCATGAAGCCGGCTAAAAAGTGCGTCTGACTGTGCATCCTCATCTTCTGTGATTTTTGCGATGGCGATTCCGGCGTGAACCATGACATAGTCCCCCGGCTCCAATCCGGAAAGCACCCGGGCAGAGACCCTTCGCCGCGCTCCGTTGGCATCAACCAACGCCACATCATCTTCTATATTTAGTACCCTTGCGGATAATCCAACACACATTTTTTGTTCTCCTTTTATTTGAAATTTGTCCGGTCACTCTCCCGAAACAGTCGTCCCGATACTGCAAAATGGGGAAGGTCTATCAGGATTGCGTCACTGCCTGCCTCACGGATCAGGGGGCGGATGATCTTATCTGTTACAATGATGTCCGGTTGGAACTCCCGGATCAGACGGACCAGATCCTCTTCGTCCCGAAGCCTGGTGCCGCCAAACTGCGGAATCAGCTGAAACCAGCTGGCCGTCTGCACTGTGCCGGCATGCCCGAACTGTATCAACTCTGCAATCTCATGGGCCAGCACATGCTGGTGAATGACTAGAACCTGCCTGCCGGAAAAGAAGGAATCTTTTTGACCGGCATCCTGACCAGAAAAATAGGCATCTGTGGCCTGTGCCAGCAGTTCTTTTGCACCCGGAAAAGCGATCTCGTAGGGAATTTGAAATCTTTTAAAAAGATATTCGGCTGCCCCCAGGCCGGCAGGGGCGATGACGATATTTTTTGCCAGTCCTGGGGCGTGACGGACGCAGTCCAGACCATCCTCCATGCCAAAGCAGCAGAGATCCGGGCCTTCGCCTGCCACGGACAAAGCCTCTTTAAAAAAGTCTTTTGCGGAAAGCATTCCGGTATCCAGGGGCGTGGCACCGAGAATCCCGATCTGGCTGGTGGCAGGGGATGTTTCCTCTGCGAATGTCCGGAACAGCTCCAGATATGCTTTTGACACACCAGTATCATACAGCTCCATGCCGCTGGTGTCGATGCTGAGAGTCTGTATGCCGGTTTGTCGCTGCGCCATTCTCCCCAGTGCCCGATAGTCGGTACCGATCACCGATGAAACCGGCGTGCCGATGAAAGCGACAAACTGGATATTGGATGGATCTACCCGCTTCACAGCGTCTTCCAGCTTTTCTACCAGCCGGTCGTCACGACCCAGAATGGCGTCCATATCCCGCAGCCCCGCACTGTAGACGGCACTTTTTTCGGAAAGCCACCGGGGCTCGTCAAAGCCGCAGATATTTCCCGTACATCCGCCTGCATCGCAGATCACTGTCATGCCCCCCAGAGAATAGAACACAGAAGCTGCACCGGAAGCATCTGGCGCAAAGGGCGGCAGGAAGCATCGCAGCCCCCGGATGGGTTTGACATTCGTTTCCGGATCGAAGCTGCCAGAAACGCCTGGGTCGGCTGGCACCGCCCCACAAATCCCGGAAACCGTAGGGGAATCCTGTGTCCCCTGATATACTTCCAGTAATTTTGTATAAAGTCCTCGGATTCCTGCGAAGCCAAAGGGCTGGATATCCTCGTTCCACAGTAGATGCATGGCTCCCGGATGATAGTAGGCCGCATCCTTTCCGATGGTAAAATCGATGGCAGTCTCTTCATAATGAATGATGCCGGGGTCCAGGTTGGAATAGATTTTCGTATCCGGCGAAAGAACCGATATTTTTTCTATATATATGGAACTTTCTTCGCTGATCGTCCCGAAAATCTCGGACACACGAAAGCCCTCCCGCAGGAGAGACAGGGCCAGCTCAAAGGGATCACCGTTCATAAATTCACCGACGGCAAAGCTGGGGGTGAAGGAAAGTGCCTGTTTGAATGCTTCCATGGCGCTTCTGGCAGAACGCTTGGCTTCTTCTATATCAATGGTAGCATTCAGCGCCTGACCAAGAGCCAGATACTGCCGCTCCACCTTGTCCATCTGGTAGAGCCGCCGCAGCTCGATATAAGGGATGCCAAGCCGCTTTTCCAGATCGGCCGCGGCAGGCCGCGCTTCGGCATGTAAAATCACATTAAAATTGGCCTCAGCCATAAGCTGAAATTCCGAATAGTCTCTGCAGCGGGAGATTTCACGGATCTGCCGGATCCCCATCTGATGGAAAATATCATACAGCTCACAGTCATCTGTCAGTGGGGCAAAATAACCCAGCAGATTGATGCTGGTGGAGCGCTTTTCCCTTTTCTCCAATAAGGAATAGAGAGATTGCCTGATATGCACCATGGGAGGCCGGCGGCCTTCTCTGGTGAGGGCGTACATATAGCAGGGCCGCACCGGAAGATGAACCTGCGCTTCGGCTTTTTTGCAGACCCGCTCCATATCCGTGCCAAGAAGTGCATCCACGCAGGTGATACAGATCATGACCACGGAAGGCTTTTTTTGCATGCGTCGCTCATATTCGAAAATAATGCGTTCCACAGCCTCCGGTATTTTCTTTAAATGCCGTCCTGTCACAATGTCTGCCTGGTCCATGGTCAAAAAGAAAAAGCGGTTTTTGTATTCAGGCAGATCACCGATGCCGGAGGTATTTCGTCCGCAGCAGCCCGGAGAGACCAGCAGCAATATAGAGTCCGGAATGCTTAAGGCCGCCCGTTTTACCCCAAAGCCCTCGGCCCCGGGGGAATGAAAGGAGATGGCGGCAGGAGAGCTGTAAAGCAGATGCTTTTTTGTATCGAAAAATTCGTTCATGGCGCATCCTCTCCCGATAGCTTCTTCGCAAGGGCGAGAAAGGTCTGGCTGACCGGAAGAGAAATGTCTCCTTCTATAACCGTTTTTCCCTGCTCCTCGAAGAAATTGATCTCGTTGCTCCGGGGAATTTCGCCGACGATTTCCAAGTCGTTCGCATGGGCAAAGGCCTGAACCTTTTCCGTTTCGCCTTCGATATTTCTATGATTTAAGACAATGCCCCGGACTCTGGCGTAGCTTCTGTCCTCAAAATTTTTCACGGCCTGATAGATGTTGTTGGCGGCATAGAGAGACATTTTTTCGCCGGAGGTGACGATGAGCACTTCCTCGGCGTAGCCCTCCCGGATGGGAGCAGCAAAGCCGCCGCATACCACGTCTCCCAAAACATCATATAAAACCACGTCGGGCTGCCATTTTTCAAACAAAGACAGCTCCTCTAACAGCTGAAAGGTAGCGATGATGCCTCTGCCGGCACAGCCAAGCCCCGGGGTAGGCCCGCCGGTCTCGATGCAGAGAATGCCGCCGTAGCCGATCTTTGAAATATCCTCCAGCGTTTCAGGCTCCCGATCCATGTCCCGCATATAGTTCATGACGGGCAGCAGCGGCTGACCGCCCAGCAGATTGATGGTAGAATCCGCCTTTGGATCGCAGCCGATCTGTATGACCCGCTTTCCCATGCTTGCAAAGGCAGCAGAGAGGTTTGCCGTGATGGTGGATTTTCCGATTCCGCCTTTTCCGTATATTGCGATTTTTAGCATAAAAACTCCTGTATTGTAACGTTAGATATCCGATTTTCATTCGCTGTGAATAGTAATTATTTCATAGCAAACAATAGCACACAAGGGCGGAAATAGCAACGTTTGCAAAAACTCGCCGATTGGCAGATGAAATCAAAAAGAAGGTGTGATATAAATAAAATAGTGAGAAAAAAATCGACTTTTAGCCGCGGAGGGAAACTATGAAGCAGTTGGAAACCAACGACTGGATGCTACTGAACAATATTATTTATAAGATCCATACAACAGAAAACATTCACGAGATGCGCCGGGAATTGTTAGAGCAGCTGAGATTGCTGCTTGATTTTGATAGCGCAGACTTTTATCTGGCATCGAGGGAAGAGGGAAAGCTACTGTGCGATCCGGTCACCTATCACTGCGCCATGGATTTGTCGGAAATGTATGAGGATCTGGATTACAGCAGAGGGATCATGGCCAGCGGCAACATGATGATTTACCGGGAGACGGACATCATATCTGACGAGACGAGAGTAAGCAGCGAGTATTATCAAAAGGTATACAAGCCAAATCGCTGGCATTATGCCCTTCAGATGGTGCTTGCCAGCCATCACAGATTCCTGGGCGTGGCCACCTTTTACCGCACCATCGGAAAAGATGACTTCCGGTATGAGGATATTTTTATCCTGGAGCTGTTGAAGGATCATCTGGCCTACCGGCTGGAGCGCTACATTCAGTCCGAGGAGCTGGGGATGGACAAGCTGACGGTGAGTGAGGCGGCAGAATGTTATCATCTGACAAAACGGGAGCATACGATCCTCCGGCAGCTCATGAGCGGCAAGACCAATGCGCAGATCTGTGAAGAGCTGGTGATTGCGCCAAATACGCTGAAAAAACACATCTTAAATCTCTATCGCAAGCTTGGAATCAAAAACCGTGTGCAGCTGTTTAAAATGATCAAGGAATTTGAACAACTACCACTTTTGGAGTAGAAAAATGGTGAAAGGGAAGAATTGCATTTGAAAATTTTATGCGCTATAGTCTTGTAAAAATAAATATCACGAACACGAGGCACACAAGCGAAGGGGCTTATCCATAAGGGATAGGCTCCTTTTTCGCGATTCAAAGGAGGAATGTATGATGAAGGAATTGGTGATTCTGATCAGACCGGAGAAGTTAGAGGATGTAAAAAAAGTTCTGGATGATATTAACTGCGGAGGCATGACCTTATCCACGGTAATGGGATGTGGAACACAGAAAGGAATTTCTTCTGATACAGAGGAGACAGTCAATGAGATCCGCGGTCTCAAGACTACCATCAATCTGCTGCCCAAGATCCGGGTAGAGGTGGTTGTGGAGGACAAGGACGTGGAGATCATTGTTGAAAAGGTTCGCGAGGCCTGCATCACCGGACATGTGGGAGATGGAAAAATCTTTATCCGTGATGTGGAGGATGTCATTCGAATTCGAACAGGCGAAAGAGGAACGAAAGCACTGTAAGGGGTGATTTGATGGGAAAAATAGTTGAGTTGGAAGGCGTAAATAAAATATACGGAACCAATCACGTGGTAAGGGATCTGACCCTTTCCATTGAAGAAGGCGAATTCCTGACGCTTCTTGGATCCTCTGGCTGTGGAAAAACAACGACACTGCGAATGATCGCCGGATTTGAGGAGCCTACATCCGGAACCATCATGGTAGAGGGCGAACGGGTGGAGGAAAAAGAACCATTCGAGCGGAACGTCAATACAGTATTTCAGTCCTATGCACTGTTTCCGCATAAAACGATCTATGACAACATCGCCTATGGATTGAAGATGAAAAAGGTGCCAAAGAAAGAGATCCGGGAACGGGTGGAGGAAATGATGGAGATGGTTCAGCTGGGTGGCTTTGAAAAAAGATATCCTTCCCAGCTGTCCGGCGGACAGAAACAGCGAGTCGCCATCGCCAGGGCACTGATCAACCGGCCCCGGGTGTTACTGCTGGATGAGCCCCTGGGAGCCC
>CAVITM010000028.1:0-17083 GCA_963645455.1 Moraxellaceae bacterium
CGGATATCTACATCAGAGCCTTCCCAGGGAGTTACCTGAAGTCTGTCGCCATACAGGAAATCTGCGGTGTGATACTGAACGGTATCAGAAGTAACACCATCCGGATAAGTTGCCAGGCCGTCATCATTTAATACCCAGTCAACGCCTTCTACGCCCCATACCAGAGTGTCGATGAATTCCTGATCAGAATACATAAGGTTCAGCACCTTCACAGCTGCTGCCGGCTCTTCTGCCGTTACAGGAACTGCAAAACCAAACTTTGTGAAGGACTTGGTAGTAACCTTGGCATCTGTAATATCTACAACTACCGGCTCATAGCCTGTAGCAGCTTCATAGCTGGCCTCAACACCGAGCTCGGAACCCTTCACCTCTGCAAAACCTACACCATTCTTGATCAAAGTATCTGCATAATCCTGTGCGGTAGCTGCATCCTTGTAGATCAGTCCCTCGTCATAGAAATCCTTGACACGCAGGATGCTTGCTTTCCAGTCGTCGCTATCGAAGTAGCACTTTACCTGGTCGCTATCCTCATCGATGTATACGTACTGATAAGAATCACCGCCGCAATCTACAGAATATGCATCTGCAAAGGAATCACCGCCGAACATGTACGGCTGGGAGGACATTACTGTGCCGTCCGCATCAGAATTTACCAGACCCTTCAGATCGGTATTGGCAGTGACTTCCTTTAAGATGTCTTCGAACTCAGACCAGGTAGTCATGTTCTGTGCTTTTTCTGTAAGTCCCAGATCGTCTAATACATCTTTTCTCATGCAGATTTTTGCAGATGCATAAAGAGATGTATTGTTTCCAACACCGTAGATTCTGCCTTCCTTAGAAGTAGCGGTCAGATAATCTCCCAGTACGTTTTTGATGTCCTGGCCATATTCATCCATATAATCTGTGATATCTACCAGCTGATTCTGAGTCATAAAGGACTGATAACCAACGATTACGTTAGGCGTGAACATCATCAGGTCGATCTGCTCATTTGCTGAGATCATCATGGGAATTGCAGATGCATAGGTAGAAGCATCATACCACTGGAAATCTGCATGGACGTTTACCTTCTCCTCTAAGATCTCATTCAGTTTGTCCTCTACGTGCTGTGTCTGATCCTCGCTCATGGGGGATAAGCACATCAGGGCAACCACGATCTCTGCCGGCTCGCTGTCCTCTTCAGAATCAGCTGTGTCTGCGGAATCTGTAGAATCGGTAGCAGCTGACTCTTCTACATTTTCCTCTGTTCCACCACATCCGGTGAGGGCTGTCATCACCATAGCGGCACACAACATCAACGCAACGAGTTTTCTTTTCATTTGAACCTCCCTTTCGCCATTTTCCCCTCATTGTCCCCTTCTCTTATATATTCCCTTGTATACAATGAACAAAAAATGGACTGATTTGTTTGTTTTTCTGTACGATTTGATTGTATTTTATCCGGGGGTTTTCTCCTATCGATTTAATCACCCTGTATATTTCTAAATTTTTGCACTTGTTTTTTTTTAAATCAAAAAACGTTTTTTTCAGAGCAAAAATTGATATCTGATTTTTTGTCCTGATTTCATTTTTTGCTCTTTGAATGACAATTTTTTAATAGACCAGGAGATATTTTTTCTATATATCCTCAGGCCTTCAAAAGGTATGCTATTACTATGAAAACATACATTCCTGGCAATGTAAAGTGACGATGCCGGCAATGTAAAATGGCGATGCTTTCATAAATCTAAAAGAAAGAAGAGGATACAAACATGGGATTTGCAATGAGAGTCAATTTCGTCGATGTGATCTGTGACGACAGCTTGAAAAATGAGCTGGTGAGCGGAAAGAAATGTGGCTACAGCTTCGATGTAAGACTGAGCTACTATAGAGGACATTTCCTTTCCGATATTGATGTGTTAGAGATCACCGTAGACGGAGAAAAGGTGGATGAGTCAGACATATCCTTCTGCCTCAACGGCAAGGAATTCTACGTCAGCCAGCTGAAGGAGGCCTACACAGAGTTCTGGTCACTGCTGGAACCTGCAAAGATTAAGGTCATGAAGAAAGGCGGCCTGGCCAATGGCGAGCATCATATTAAATTAAATCTGATGATGCGGGTGCCTTACCTGCCCCTTCCCGGCGGAAACGACCACACCTACATGCCGTTAGATGCAGGCGGAGAAAAGACATTAAGCATTCATGAATTTGGAGGTGAATAAAAATGGGAAACATCAAGCTTGGATTAACGCTGTACTGCTTTACTCCGGAATATGCGAAAGGCATTCTGGATCTGGAAGGAATCATAAGAACGGCTCATGAGATGGGCTATACAGGATATGAGATGGTCGGCACACAGATGCTGCCGGATTATCCCTATTGTAGTGATGAATTTTTAGGAAAGCTTCGTGCCATCAATGAAAAATATGGCATGGAGATCGTCTGCTATGCAGCCAATATGGATCGCGGCATGCGTGCGGATCGTAACCTCACGGAAGATGAGATGCTCCAGCGAGCCATCATCGATGTGAAGACTGCCCATAAGCTGGGCTGCCATGTCATGCGTGAGCAATACCTCTGCGGACCCAACGTACTGAAGCGTCTGGCTCCTTATGCAGAAGAATATGATGTAAAAGTAGGTATCGAGATCCACAATCCGGAATATCCTACCTCCCCCTATATGCAGGAGTATATGAAAGCCATCAAGGAAAGCGGCAGCTCCTACATCGGATTTGTTCCGGATTTTGGATGCTTTGCTACCAAGCCCAATTATCCTAACTGGCTGGCAGCCATCCGCGGCGGTGCAAGAGAAGAAATGCTGCAGTTCGCCGCACAGCTTCGCTATGATGAGGTTCCTATGGATCAGGCCATGAAGACCATGCAGGAAAAGGGCGCCAACGGCGCAGAGATGGGTGCCATCAACGGCATGTACGGCTTCGTAACCTTCTACAACGAGCCGGATCTGGAAGGTCTGAAGGAGATCCTGCCCTACTGCGTAGAGATGCACGGCAAGTTCCACTATATTCATGAGGATCTGCATGAGCACAGCATCCCTTATGAGCGGATCCTGCCGATTATCAAGGAATCCGGCTGGGACGGTTATATCATGACCGAATACGAGGATCACGATCCTGTCACCGGCGATACCTTCGTTCAGATGAAGCGCCACATCGACATGGAAAAGAAGATCTTATCCAATTGCTGATGCAATCACATCTAATATCTGATGTGCCACCTCTAGCTTCGAGCAGATGGGCAGCGAACGCTGTCCGTCTGCAGACAGAAGCGTCACTACATTGGTCTCTGTGCCAAATCCGGCACCTGCCGTCCGCAGATCATTGGCCACGATCATATCCAGCTTCTTTTTCTCCAGCTTGGCTGCGGAATTCTCCAGCAACCGCTCCGTCTCCATGGAAAAACCGCATACGAACTGACCGGGCCGCTTACGTGCTGCCAGGGTGCCGATGATATCCGTGGTGCGCTCTAAATCAAGGGAGAGCTCCCCATTCATCTTTTTAATCTTATGACCCACAAAGTTTCTCGGTCGGTAATCTGCCACTGCTGCCGCCATGAT
Source organism: Moraxellaceae bacterium (assembly GCA_963645455.1). Classification (GTDB taxonomy): domain Bacteria; phylum Bacillota; class Clostridia; order Lachnospirales; family Lachnospiraceae; genus W0P33-017. Next base: position 3,554 of record CAVITM010000028.1, read on the forward strand.
CAGCGCATCCGCCGTATCAAACCGTGCATCCAGCGCCTCATACATATCCTGGGCACTGACCACCGGCACCACCTCTGTAAAAAGCGGCGGGGTAAGATTTGTCACACCACTCACCAGGGTCACAGAGGCGCCCCGCATCATAGCAGCTTTTGCAATTGCATAACCCATTTTCCCCGTGGAATGATTGGTGAGGAACCGTACCGGATCAATGGCCTCACGGGTGGCCCCGGCGCTGACCAAGATCCGTTTTCCCACAAGATCCTTTTGATGGCCAAGGGCTGCTTCGATATAAGAAAATAATGTCTCCGGCTCAGGCATCTTGCCCACACCGCTGTCGCCGCAGGCTAAATGTCCGTCTGCCGGGTCGATGACCTGCATGCCGTAATGAGCCAACGCCCGGAGATTGTCCTGGACGATGGGATTCTCGTACATATTGGTATTCATGGCCGGAGCCAGGTAAATGGGCGCCTTGCAGGCAAGAGCGGTAGTTGTAAGCATATCATCTGCGATGCCATGAGCCAGCTTGCCGATAACATTGGCACTGGCGGGAGCGATCATCATGAGATCCGCCTGTTTTGCCAGAGACACATGCTCCACCTTGAACTCGAAGTCCCGGTCAAAGGTATCTACGATGCATTTATGAGAAGTCAGTGTCTCAAAGGTAATGGGATTGATAAAATTCGTGGCATTTTTTGTCATGATCACATGGACAGAGGCATGCTGCTTGGCCAGCATGCTGGCCAGGGACGCGATCTTGTAGGCCGCAATGCTTCCGGTGACGCCTAAAACGATGGTTTTCCCTGCAAGCATTAGTTTTCCTCCTGCATATCTTCCAGTCGGCCATGCTTTTCATAGCTGGTGATGCGCTCCACATGATTTTTCTCATCTACAAATACAACGGTGGGATGATGGGTCTTGGCCTCCTCCGGTGTCAGAGTCGCATAAGCCATGAGGATGATCTTGTCTCCTACCGATACGCAGCGGGCGGCTGCGCCGTTGAGACAGATCATGCCGCTGCCCCGTTTTCCTGCGATGGTATAGGTCTCGAACCGGCTGCCGTTGTTGACATCCACGATCTGTACTTTTTCATATTCCAGGATCCCTGCTGCCTCTAACAGCTCCTCATCCACCGTGATGCTGCCCACATAATCCAGCTCTGCCTGCACCACAGTGGCGCGATGAATCTTTCCTTTTAGTAATTCGATATTCATGATCTACCTCTCGTCTGTTACTCTACGATAAAGTTGTCAATCAAACGCGTCTTTCCGATATAGACTGCCATTGCCACCAGCATGGGACGCTTTACCGTCTCGATCTGCTGCATGGTCAGTCCATCCACAGCCTTCACATAATCGATCCGTGCCAGGGGCTCTGCCTCGATCAGCTCCTTCATCTGGGAAAGGATTTTTTTCGTATCAGTCTCTCCTGCTTCCACACATGCCTGTCCGCATGCCACCGCACGGGATAAAACCAGGGCTGCCTGTCGCTCCTCTGCGGAGAGATAGGTATTTCTGGAGCTCTTTGCCAGGCCGTCCGCTTCACGGACGATGGGACATCCAACGATGGTCAGATCCATGTTCAGATCCTGTACCATGCGACGGATCACGGCCAGCTGCTGTGCATCCTTTTGTCCGAAATAAGCACGGGTGGGCTGTACGATATTAAACAGCTTGTTGACCACGGTACATACACCGCGGAAATGTACCGGACGTGAAAGCCCGCACAGCTCCTCTGTCAACACGGACATATCCACATAGGAGCAAAAGCCCTCCGTATACATCTCTGAGGGTTCGGGATGGAAGATGAGATCCGCCCCCAGTGACTCGCAATATGCGCTGTCCTTGTCCAGATCTCTGGGATAGCTCTCCAGATCCTCTCCCGGTCCAAACTGCATGGGGTTGACAAAAATGCTGACAACCACACGGTCATTTTCCTTGCGGGCGCGGCTGATCAGGCTGCCGTGTCCCTCATGAAGATAGCCCATAGTAGGGACGAGACCAAGGGTCTCGCCCTCTGATTTCCATTTTTTTACAAGTGTTCTTACTTCTTCTATTGTAGTAGCGATCTGCATACTCTTACCTCTCTAGTAAAGTTTCTCTAATACATCATCCGCGATCCCGTAGGTCTGTGCCTGGGTCGGGAAGGTGCCTGCCTTGACCTCTGCGGTATAATCCGCAAATGCCTGCTTCATCATATCTCCTACTTCTGCGAAATGCTTGACAAATTTGGGCACATAGTCCGAAAACATACCCAGCATATCCTGATATACCAGTACCTGTCCGTCACATCCGGCTCCTGCTCCGATACCGATGGTGGGAATCGAAATGCTCTGGGTGATCTTGGCTGCGATAGGTGCGGGCACACATTCCAGCACCAGCATGGATGCACCGGCATCCTCCACACGCTTGGCATCGTCGATCAGCTTCTGTGCCGCTTCCACCGTCTTGCCCTGTACCTTGAAGCCGCCAAAAGCATTGATGGACTGAGGCGTCAGGCCTAAATGAGCGCATACAGGAATAGAAGCAGCTACAATGGCGCGAATCTGCTCGCACACACTAGCTCCTCCCTCCAGCTTCACGCCGTTGGCACGGCCTTCCTTCATGAGTCTTCCTGCGTTGGTGACTGCATCATAAATCGATGCCTGATAAGACATAAACGGCATGTCTGCGAGAATAAAGGCATTTTTTGCGCCCCGTGCGACAGCCGCAGTGTGATGGATCATATCCTCCATCGTGACAGACAGTGTGTCCTCCAGTCCGAGCATCACCTGTCCTAAAGAATCTCCGATCAACAGTACGTTGATCCCCGCCTCGTCCATAAGCTTTGCCATCGAATAGTCGTAACAGGTCAGCATGGTGATCTTGTCTTGGCTTTCTTTCTGCCCCCGAAGCGTCAATACAGTGTTTTTCATTATGCAATTTCCTCCAGATTTTGGTACAGTCCCGTCGATTCGGGTACCATCCTCGGAAAGCATACCACCTTTTTTTTAAAAAGTAAACCTCGGGTTAAAAAGAGTCGCTTGCGACTCTCTCTCGCCCCAGCGTTATGCGAAGCATATCGTTCATTTCCGCGAGATGCGCATCTAAATGAAAAAATGCGCTACCTGCTCCCAGATGGCATCGGAAAGCTCCCGGGGGGAGAGATTTCCGTCCACTAAGATCACCGTCTCATCCGGCTGCTTCTCAAAGGCTTTCAGATAATTTTCCCTGGTGGCAATGAGACGGGATTTTTTCTCGAACAGCTCCTTGTGCTGGCGGCCCGCTTCGATGCGCTGCATGGAAACCTCCGGATCTACATCGATAAAGATCGTGGCGTCCGGCTGCAGAATCTCCTTGCAGGGCGCATTGGAGGCAATGACCCAGTCCATAGGCAGATCCACGCTGTGATATGCATAGGAAGAAAAATAATACCGGTCGCTGATGACCGTGATGCCTGCGTCGATCTTTGCCTTGATTCCGTTCACCTCATTAGTCAGATGATCCATCCGGTCTGCCGCAAACAAGGATGCAATGGCACGGTTGTCCGTTTTGACCCGCCCGGTCATGATCTGATGCACGAGGGATCCGATAGGTCCGTCTGTGGGCTCCATGGTGGTATATACCGGCAGGCCCAATGCCTGCAGACGCTCCGTCAGATATCTGATCTGTGTGCTTTTTCCGCTTCCGTCAATTCCCTCCAGGGCCAGGAAGCGTCCCTTTGTCTGATGTTCCATCCTTTGATTCTCCTCTATTCTGTATCATTTTCGAAAAAAGACCGCCAGGGCAGCTTTTCCTGATATCCTGCCAGGGCACATTCCCGCATTCTCTGCGCAGCGGGAAGCAGTGCCTGGTCTGTGATGTGATCCAGCATTTTCAAGCGTTTTTCGGAAATCGTCTTTTTCGAACGGCTCGCCTCGTAATCCGAAAGGCCCAGGTGCCAGTAGGAAAAGCTCCCATGCAGCGTCTCTCTATAATATTGCGCCAGTTTTTGCGCGATTAAAAGTCCCTCCGGGTCAAAATCGCCTGCATAATACACCTGGGTTCCGCTGGCGGCCAGCAGCTCCAGCGCCACCAGCCCGGCCAGCCGGGGCTGTCCATTCATGCACATGCAGGAGCGGTCTTTTGATGGATCTCCACAGAGCTCCGCAAATACGGAAGGGTTTTCCACAACGTAAATGCGATGATCCACGCATTCAATGGTCTGCAAGCCAGCCAGCACCGACAGCGGCAGCTGGGTCGGCTCATGCTCGGACAAGCTTCCATCCATGCCTGCGTGATAGGTTCCGTCTGGCTTTTTTGCCCGGACACCATAGCAAATCGTATAATTGGACACATCATCCAGCAGAATACCCACCTGCAGAAAGCATTTTTTCCGGTAAAAGGCCGGAAAGAGCTCGGATTTTTGCGGCAGGAGGCTGCGTGCTTCCAGCTCCCGTTCAATGAGCTGGTAGAGGAATCTCCCCTGGGCACTTCCCTGATCAAAAGCATGGGGATCTCCCGTGATCCGGGTGGCAAAGACCGCCAGATATACGTTTTCCCTGTTCCGATAGGGCAGCCCATTTAAAATCTCCGCCCCGAGACACAGCTGCCTGGCCCACTGCCCATCATCTTTTGTCCTGCAGGCATCTGCCAGTTCTAAAAGCTCCGGAAAAAGCTGCTCCGCATAGGTGCCTGCGTACTTTTCCCGCAGCTGTGCCTCCAGATCCGCCCGCTTTTTCTGAGCCTGGAGCTGCTCCGTGCGCTTGTCGATTAATTTTCCTCCCACGAAAAGACCCAGCAGCTCTTCCGGGGAAATCCCCCCGAAGCGGCTGCGGCCAAGGGCCTGGGTGAAACGCGCCGCAGAGATCGATGCACTCTTTTTCCCATGAAAGCTCATGGAAAAAAATCCCTCCAGCTCCTCAATATCACTCTCCGTCAGCCTGCGGAGCACCACTGTCCCGGAAAAGCTTCCGTAGGAGCGGTATTTTTCATAAAAACCGGTCAGGAGCCGCTCCCACACCGGATGGGAGCGAAAATATGCCAGACACTGCTGTTCCATCTTCCGCCGTTCCATATCTCTCACCTGCCTTCGGAAAGCTCCTCTCGCCGACTCTCCACCTGATGCTCATCCTCCAAAAGCTCCTTGGCACGGCCATTCCACAAATAGGGCATTACCGTCACAAATTTTGCATTTGCAGGACGGATCAGCTGGTAGATGGCCAGTGCGTCCAGCGTATCGCAATCGCCCCACAGCACCTGGGAATTTAAAATAAAATCAAAAGAAAACTCACACATCAGCCGGAACATATCACGGATATTCTGATTATCCACACCTGCGAAGGCCTCATCCAGCGAGATCAGCCGGGGTGCGTCCGGCCGGCCGCCCTGATATTTTGCCACCACCGCAGAAAACAGCGGCACATACATGGACATGGCCTTCTCGCCGCCGCTGAAGGTACCGAATACACTGTTGGTCAGCTCCTTTAGCCGCTCGCCGGGCTTCTGGGAGAAGAGCTGGAATTCAAACCATTTGCGGTAATCTAACGTCTCTTTCATCACCTGATTGAAGGAGACCATGCCGCCATGATCCTTGGTCTGTCTGCGGGCTTCCTCCACCTTGGAGCGGAAATGTGCCGACAGCCGGGCGGCCTGGGACTCGCTCATGAGCCGGTAATCCTTTTTCAAAAGCTCCACCAGCTCCTTCGTGTCCAGCTGATCCTCTGCCTCGGCTGTTTTGCTGCGCCAACGCAGGCTCAGCCGCAGGCCGCTGGAAGTGTTCATGCTGTTCATGAGGGCGTTCATCTTTTCCACCCATGCATTGGAGGCGTTGATCCTGCTGCGAATCTTGCGGCTCACGGTATTGGCTAAAATATCCTCAAACAGCTCCCGGTCTCCTGCCTTGATGAGCTCCTGCAGCTGGGTAATATCCTCCTCCAAATGGGTGATCAGCTGTGCAAAAGGCAGCTTGGTGCCCTGATAGCGGGCGGTAAAATCCTGCCGTCTTGCCGCAGCCTCGTCCCCGGGTCGATCTGCATCCAGCTCTTCAAAAAGCAAATTTTGCATGAGCTGATATTCCGTCAGGAAGCTGCGGTTCTCAAAATAAACCTGATTTAAGCTGGTGATAAGCCCATCGCTGCTGACACTGCCCATGGAGGGATGCAGCTGTTCATACACCTGTGCCACATCACCATCCACATCCTCCGGCAGTTCTACATAGCCAAGAGCCAGCTCTGCTTCATAGCTTTTCTTTCGCCAGTTCACCTTTTTCTCAAGACCAATGCGTTGCTGCTCATGCTCCTTCAGCTGATCACGCAGGACATTGCCCTCCTCGCCCAGCTCCGCCTTTTTCCGCGTGCATTCTTTCCATTCCGTGGGATATTCGATCTTCAGCCAATGCAGGCACTGATCCAGTCGTTCCTTGATCTGCTCGTAATCCGTCAGCGCCAGCTGCTCCTTTACGGATGCCCGCTGTGCCTGCAGCGTGGACAGCTGCGCCTTTGCATGGGTCAGATCGTAGCGGATGTCATCCAGATCCCCGTCCAGCTGCTCCAGGCGATCCTGCTGCTGTGCGATCCGCAGTGCCGCCTCCCGCAGCAGGTCATGGGCGCCACGGAGACGAATCAGCTGCTTCTCATAGGTGTCTGCCGCGTCCTTTGCTTCTTTAAATACGCTGTAGGTACAGCTCAGATACAGCTGCTCCGCCAGCCTGTTGGCGTCCACCTTTTTCTCCCGGATCTGATCCGACAGCTCCTTCCACTCCTGCTCCAGTCTGGTGCACTCCCGCTGCTTTTGCTCATAAGCCTCCCGCTGGCGGCGCAAAAGCATCCATGCATTTTTCAGTCCCTCGTCGGTGGGAAGCGCGGCGTATTCCTCCGCCAGTTTTTCCTTTTTCGCCTCGATGGACTGCTGCTGCCCTGTCAGCTCGGAAAGCTCTGCCTCCAGCTGGGAAAGCCTCTGTCTGCACTGGTCGATATGCGCCTGCCGGTTGCGCTCTCTGGCACGGGTGCCAAGAAAACCTGCCACATGCTGGCCGGTGACTGTTCCCCGCAGGGCGCCCATCCGGTAGCTACCGTCTGCTGCCACTGACAGCACGCCGTCCTCATCGTAGGCGATCTCGGATAAAATGCCGGTCAGCCGCTGATTGGAGAAAATATCATTTACTGCATCGTTTAGTTCGAGAACATCTAGCAGACTCCGCTGACAGCGAGCGTGCTGCACAAACAGATACCGGTCCTCGCAGCCCGGCGCAAAGGCCAGCACCTGATCCCGATAGCACTCGTCAATAACGAGAGCGTCCAGAATCCCCATGGAAGAGAGGGCTTCCTCCAGCCTGTCACAGGCCGTCTCGTCCAGCTGTCCGGAAAACTCGATCACCTTGTAAAATTCCTGATAGGGAATCTTCAGTTCTTCCAGGCGCGCCCGGTTTTTCAGCACTCCCTCGGAGCGCTCCGGTGTGGGATCCTTGGCATTCTCCCACTCAGAAAGCTCCTGCTGCTGCTCACTCTGTTCCCGGCGCACTTCTTCGATCCGGCGGTTGGTCTCGTAGAGCTGCGTGTCCAGCTCATTTTTTCTGGCAATACGCACGTCACCGACCAGCTCACGGATCCGGGAAAAATCTCCGACCTCTGCCTCTTCATCTGCGCCATAGCCGTCTACAAAATGACAGCATTCCTTCAGCTGCTCTTTCTCAAGGATCAGCTCCTCATTCGCTCCGTTCCACTGATAGAGGGCTTCCTTCCAGTCGCTCCGCGCCTGCTCAAGCTGCTGCTGATGCTCCGTCATCCGTCTCTGCAGACCGTCCAGCTCCCGACGGCATGCATCCCGTCCCTGCAGCAGTTTTTCTGCCTTGGGCTCCAAGAGATTGACCTCCCGCAATATTTCAAAGGCCTGACGGATACGGTCTGCGGTCTGGGCAAACTGCTGCTCATGAGCCGCAAAGGAAAAGCTTTCTGTCAGATGATTCTGCAGCTCCTGGGAAAAAAATGCATGCTCCTCAAAGGCCATGCGGTCGGCCTGCTGGCTCATCTCCTCCAGCAGCTGACCAAACTCCTGCTCCCGCTCCTGTTCTGTGGCGACAGCTTCCTCTTTGGCTCTGCTTGCCTCACGGTATGCTTCCTCCTTGATGGAAAGAGCCTCATTCTTTTTTTCAATGGTCTGGGCGGTGCGTCCCTCATCCTGGGCAAGCTGTGCTTCTCTGGTCTTTAGCTGCAGCGCGTCAGATTTGCCCAGGGTCTCCCGCTCCTGCTCCATGGATGCATTGGTGGCCTCCAGACTCTGTAGCTTCTCATCTAACTCCTGTATCTGCTGCTGTCCTGCCTCCAGCTGGCGGCGGCGCTCCTGCTGTGCCAGGTCTAACTGCTTCAGCTTTTGCGCCGCATCCCGATAGCCGGATGCCTTTTCGTAGAGCATGAAGCGGTTGTATTTGTCATAGACCCGGTAGATCTTGTCTGCTGCCTGCTTGGCTTCCCGACGGCTCTTTAAGTTCATGGCCATCTGATCCATATTTTCGATGGCCTCTGACATAGGTCGCAGATCCTCATCGGAGAGAGGCTGCAGGGAATCGCTCAAAATGTCATTGATAACAGAAGGCTTGAAATCCCTGGACAGCTTCGGTGTCCGCAGCTGAATCAGCAGATCGATCAGCTCCTTATATTCATCCACCGTCTCAAAGCCAAAAATCTGACGGTTCACATATTCCATATAGTCCGCCTGGCGGTCAAAGAGCTGTCCGCCGTCACCGATACGGTTTTCCAGCTCTCTTCGTGTGAGGGTCACCTTCTCGTCCATTTCCTTATATAAAAAGAAATCCACACCGATGCGTCTGCCGTCTGTCAGGGAAAAATACCATTTATCCAGGGGCTTGCCTCTGCGGGCCCGGATGCCCATGCCAATGGTCAGATACTGCTCACTGGATACTCGCTTAAACTCCAGATACAGATAGCCGATCCGCTCCTCCCGGTCATCGCCTTCCTCCAGCAGGTAGCTGGACATTTTCCGGTCCCTCGACCCAAAAGGATCCAGACGCTCCGGACTCATATTGCCGTCCAGCAGCAGCGGCACCACGCTCTGCATCGTCACGGATTTGCCGGAACCATTGGCGCCTCGCAGCAGCATCCGCCCCTTGACAAAAGGAAATTCCTGATCGTCATAATACCAGAAATTGATCAGGCCGATCTTACTGGCCTGCCAGCTGCTCGTCTCACTCATCCGTTTCTCCTCCCGTAAAGTCATCCGGATAGGCTCCCGTCAGCTTGCCTGCTGCCGGATAGATCTCCACCAGATGCTCCTTTTCGTCTCTTTTTATAAACATCCACAGTTCCAAAGCGTCCATGACGTTCTTCACATATTCGCCGTCTGTCAGCTCCCGGTAATTTTTCGTAAAGCCTCCACCGCTTTCTGCGCGCACTTCCCGCAGCAGCTGCTCGAATTCTACTGTATCCACCGTAAGGATCTCGCCGGCTCCGGGGATCCAGGTCTTTGTCTCCACCCGGGAGCGAATCTTTGCCAGACACAGCAGCAAAATATCTGATATCACATTGTTTCCCGGAAACTCTGCGCCCATCCGGCAGTCCTCCCCCGTCATCAGATAGGCACTGCCCTTGTGGATATGCACATGGCAGTCAAACTGCTGCTCCAGATCCTCCCCCAGACGCCTGCCATAATATTTCAGATATTCAAAATCTTCGTCGTTTTCCCTGGCCCGGTACATGCCCGGTGCGAACAGCAAACGCTTGTATACCCGATGGCGGCGGGCGATTCCTCGCTCCTCATCCACTGCAAACCAGTCGCTCTCCAGGAAATCCGCTAACCCCTGATAGGTAGTGATATCTCTGGAAAAATTGCGCATAAAATAGCGGGAGACTCCGGTATTTTCGTAGAGCACTTCCCCTGACACATCATCCATAAACAGCTCATCCGTTCCGTCAGTGATGAGCAGCATTCCCTGAGCCACGGCGTAGCGCAGCACCTTAATAAGCCTGCGCCTGCAGGTATAGACGGTCCAGTCCACCGGTTCTCCCGGCATATTCGTGGAAAAATATTCTGTCAGCTGGGATAAAATAAACTGCTCCCCGGCATCTTTTTCCTCCAAAAACATAAGCAGGATACACAGATAGGCATATTCTTCCCGTGAGGTAAATTCCAGAATACCCATAAAGGGCTCCGGAACCACAGGAATTTTTTCCATTTTTACAAGCAGTGCATTCTCCGTCACCGATGCACCCAGCTTATCCGATGCAAACTTGCGCACCTCCCCAATGGAATCACGAATCCGGTAATACAGCTCCTTATCCTCTGCTTTTCGCACCCAGCGCCGGTCAAGCAGCGCCTCCAGCTCTCTCATGACATTTCCTCCTGAAAGACAATCTCCAGCTTTGGCATGGTAAAATTGCCGTCCTCACAGTGCACCACGCACCGCTGGTCGCTGTGGCTTTGATCCAGGAAAAACAGCCGGCCGTCCTCCGTCCGTGACCTTCCATCCGGCGACTCCAAAGCATCCGAGATCCATTTCAGCAAAATCTCCCGCAGGCGGGCATCGATCACAGGCAGCGCCGAAAAATCAATCCGGCCATCCTGCTCCAGTGCCTGCAGCCGCGCTTCATCCTCCCGCTGTTTTTTCAGGATCTGCTCCTTTAACTGCCGGCGTTCCTCTGCGGATTCCCGAATGCCGCTACGCTTTGATTTTTCGCGGTAGGTCCGGACCCGGGGCTTTAAGGTCAGCTCCAGAGGCGTCTCCTCATAGACGCCTACGTTAAAGCTGTCAGTCTCCCGCTCCAGATCTCCGGCCAGATGATAGGTCCGTTCCATGCCAAATACCATGGCAGACATCTGATGGGCCTCTTTTAGATCGCTGCAGCGCAGGAAAAGCTCCGCCACATGCCGGTATTCCTCTCTGCGGTTGGCGCCAATGGCATTTTTCTCGCTGAGCTGGGCCGCGTAGCGGGTGATCCGGCGGATCATGTCGCTGGTCACATCAAAGAGCTTGCCGGCCTCGTTTTCCTCTCCGCCGGAGGCCACAAACCAGTCATACATGCTCTGGAAGCGGCCGGTTGTCTTTTCCTCCAGCAGCTCCCTGGTCACCTCGCCATCCATGCGGGGGATCGACAGCTCATAGTCTACCACCCGGGCGAAAACCTCACGCCGCGTCTCCTCCGGCAAACCGCGGAGACTCTCCTCGATCACTCCCACATTTTTTTGCAGTCCCTTGATAAAGCTGCGCAAATATTCCACGAGGCGATCCTTGAAGAGGAGAAACTGGCTCGTATGCATCATCTCCTCCGCCTTCACGCTGTTGAGATCACGGATATAATCCTGATAATTCTGATTCAGCCGGACAAAATCGTTGTTCAGATCGTTCCACCAGGTATAGACAATGTCCCCACTCGCCTCAGTCATCTCCGGAAACCGGGCGATGCTCATACGAATGCGCTCCAGCAGCGTAGGCTCCAAGGACGCGCCCTCCACCAGTAGATTCTCCAGCCGCAGCACAAGACGCTCGATCTCAACGCTGTACTCCGACATCTGATAGCGGAATTTTTTATTTTTGAATTCCTCGAGGGAAGCGACCCGCCGCGTATCCTGGATGGTATTGAGGTTCTTCCACTCCACCAGCATATTCAGATCCTGCTGGCACTGCTCCATGGTATATTCCGAAAAAAAGTCATGCTGGGTCAGCTGCGCATACACATCCTCCTGGTACATCCAGTAGCGCAGTTTTTCATAATTCTCAAAAAAAATACGCATAATGCAGCGATACCTGCTGACATTATCCGCATTTAGATATTTCACTTCCGTAAGTGCTTTTGTTAACTTCTCTGAGATCTGCACGGTGCTCTCCCACTCCCGAAATCTATCGCCAATAGTTAAGTCAAGTGTAGCATATGGGGGTGGGAAGGCGCAAGGGAAAATTTCGCCAATCGTCGGAAAAATATCCCGCCAATCGTCGGAAAAATTTCTCGCCAATCGTCGGAAAAATTTCTCGCCAATCGTCGGAAAAATATTGAAAAATCCCGTATTTCGGCTATAATAATAGATATGTCGTAACTGTTCAGGTGGTTCTGAACAGATACGAGATGCCAAAGAGGATTGAGGTGTTTTTAAGTGAAAAAATACAGAAAAAGAATTGCCGACGATATATTAGCACGAAAGCTAGAGGGTAAAGGTGCCGTCTTGATTGATGGACCAAAGTGGTGTGGAAAAACGACCACAGCTGAACAGATTGCCGCAAGCGTTTTATACATGGATGATCCGGAAAAAAAGGAGCAAAATATCACCATGGCAGACTTGAATCCAAAACGACTGTTAAAAGGCGCTGCTCCGAGATTGATTGACGAATGGCAGCTGGCTCCGAAACTCTGGGATGCCATTCGCTTTGAGGTTGACCATCGTGGAGAACTGGGACAATTTGTCCTTACCGGATCTGCTGTTCCTGCGGATACAAAGGAAATCGCGCATTCCGGAACCGGACGCTTTACATGGCTGACCATGCGCCCCATGAGCCTATATGAATCCGGCGATTCTACCGGTGAAGTCAGTCTGAAAGAATTATTTGACGGTGCAGAAGAGATCGACGGTGCTACCAGTCTGACCATTGACCGTCTGGCATTTCTCGTATGTCGCGGCGGATGGCCGCAGGCAGTGGATATGCGCGACGAAATCGCCTTGGATCAGGCTAGCGACTATTATGACGCGGTGGTTCGTTCGGATATTAACCGTGTGGACAATATCCAAAAAAATCCGGAACGAGTAAAACGTCTTATGCGTTCCTATGCAAGAAATCAGGGCGGTCAGATTCCAAACACAGTTCTCGCACAGGATATTGCCGCAAACGATGAAACCCCCATTAGTGAGGAAACGGTGGCAGCATATGTAAACGCTCTTCGCAAAATATTTGTCGTGGAAGATATGCCTGCATGGAATCCAAACCTTCGTTCCAAGACCGCCATTCGTTCTTCGGACACAAGGTACTATGTTGATCCATCCATCGCAGTCGCGGCTCTGGGTATCGGGCCGAGCGATCTTGTGAATGATCTCAAGACATTCGGTTTCTTGTTTGAAACCCTCTGTGTCCGCGACTTGCGTGTCTTCGCAGATGCGTTAAATGGCGAAGTCTACCACTATCGGGATAAAGACGGGCAGGAATGCGATGCCGTCGTTCATCTAAAAAACGGCAAGTACGGACTGATTGAAATCAAGCTGGGCGGTGACAGACTCATAGAAGAAGGCGCACGGAGCCTGAAGGCAATGGAGGAAAAGATCGATACCTCAAAAATGAATGCACCGTCATTTTCGATGGTACTTACCGGCACCGGTGACTATGCTTACCGCCGCAAGGACGGCGTATATGTCGTGCCGATCGGTTGCCTGAAGCAGTGAAATACAATCAGTGCGCGATGGAGAGGAACCCAAGGAGCCTACCACTTCGAGAACTCTTATCATTGCAATAACCTCTCCTTGATTTCTTCTATGCTCGTTACTTCATTGATACTTTCTGCTGCGCAAAGTCCCTCCGCATTCTTAAACCAGATACTCCTCATGCCAAGCTGTCGGCAAGCCTGAAAATCCTTCCCTGCAT
>CAVITM010000029.1:0-16585 GCA_963645455.1 Moraxellaceae bacterium
CGTAGGTATTGTCCTCTCCATCCGTACTAAACCAGGGCATCAGCACATACTGATCACCGGAGCCGTCCTCATTTTGTGAAAACTGCTTGACGGTTCCCACTAAAAATGCCGTATTTCCTTCCATGAAATGATTCAGGCAGGCAGAATAATCGCTGCTGTACTCGTCATTTACGATCATGCCGCAGTCGATCCACTGCTGAAAATAGGCAGCTGCATTCGCCATCTTTTCGCTGTCAGATGCCCAGGTATCTGAATCTGTATCGATAAAATCAGCACGGAATTCACGGCCGGATAAGGTATTCATCTCCTCACCGGAGCATACGTTAAAGAAATACTGGAATGCTGATCCCGGCAGATCCAGCAGGCAGTCTGCTACCTTGATCCCCTTCTCCTGCAGTGCTGGAATGGTCTCATCCCGAAGCTGCTCAAAGCTATCCGGAATCGCAATTCCGTTTTCCTCTAACAGGGTCTGATTGCATAGAAAACCAACGATGGAAAAATCAAAGGGCAGCAGATAAACGCCGCCGTCTACTGTATACTCCTCCAGTCTGGCGGTAGAATACAGCTCAGAGACACTGTACTGGCTCAGATCAAGGAGGTATTCTTTTTGCAGCTCTCCGTCCCATGCCTGGGTCGTAGAATAGATATCCGGCATGATGCCCGTCTCTAACTGCTGCTTGCAGTAGGCGGACATGTTGCGCCCCCGGTAGGGCAGAATCTCGATCTCAATCTCCGGATATTTTTCATGTACCAGCTCGATGAGTGCCGAATAATCCCTCTGTGCATCCATGATGGTAATAGGCTCATGAGCCTCAGAGGAATCCTCCGTCTCATCAGCCTCATTCTCTGCGGCAGACGAATCCTCCACCGTAGTATCCCGGGACCCGGCTGTATCCGTAGCTGTCTCTCCGCATCCAATGGTCGTCAGTGCAAGCACACCGGCTAATAGCAGTGCACTCAGTCTCTTTTTCATCATATGTACCCCTCCCCTATTTGTGGTAGTGTTTCTTAAGGTAGCCCTTAAGTGTGTCCCAATTTATTTATGACTGGCCGATGCACTGCTCTAAAACCCCATAGAGCTGCGTCGCATCAATGGGCTTTGCCATATGATAGTCCATGCCTGCATCGATGGTTTTTTTCCGTTCATCGTCAAAGGCATCTGCTGTCATGGCAATGATGGGAATATGCCCTGCATCCTCCCGATCCAGTGCACGAATCGCCCGGGTAGCCTCGATGCCGTCCATCACAGGCATCCGAACATCCATGAGGATCGCATCAAATGTCCCCGCGGGCTGCTGCTCAAAAATCGTCAGAGCCTCCTGACCGTTCTCTGCGGTGGTGACTGTATAGCCTCCATTTTCCAGGATAATCTGTGCCACGTAAGTATTCATCTCGTTATCCTCAACAAGCAGCACATGTGCTCCATGACGGATCTCTTTCTTTTCTTTTTTAGCAGTCTTAGCCTCAGTCAGTTCCTCTCGGGTGACGATATCTACGTCTAAGGTCACGGCAAACTCCGTTCCCTTTCCCAGCTCGCTCTTGACTGTAATGGAACCGCCCATGGCATCCACGAGACTTTTTACAATGGGAAGGCCAAGTCCGGTGCCATGACTCTTCTCCCCCAGTTCGGATCGTTCCTGCGCAAAGGGCTCAAACAAATGCTCCAAAAACTCCTCGCTCATGCCGATGCCATTGTCCCGCACAACAAACTGAATCTTCAGCTTGTTGTCATCCGCTTCCATATTGTTCACCTCAAACCAGACGTCGCCGCCCTTGGGTGTAAATTTGGAAGCATTGGACAGCAGATTGAAAAAGATCTGGTTGAACCGCAGCTTGTCCACTGAAATGGTATATTCTCCCGGCCGAAGCTCCTTGTGAAAATGGAGCTCTTTTTCCTCCATCAGCGGATCGATCACTGTCTCTATGGTATCGAGAAACTCGCTGCGTGTCAGATTTTCCTTGTGAAGGGAAAGATTTCCGCTCTCAATGCGGCTCATATCCAGAATATCATTGATCAGACCCAGCAAAAACTGCTCCGAGATCATCATTTTATCGAGATATTCACGCAACTGCCCTGGATCATCCTCCCCCTGGGCCAGCTCCGTCAGATTCAGAATCGCGTTCATGGGTGTACGGATATCATGACTCATGCGTGATAAAAAATCGGACTTGGACCGGCTCGCCTCCTGGGCCTGCTGCAGTGCGTAATGAAGCTCATGCTGATGCAGCTCCTGCAGACGCTGGGTATCCCGGGATGACATGAAAAAGAAGGCCAGCATCGCAACCACCACGGAACAGAAGGGCTGGAAGGGATAGATCTGGTAAACCGGAATGACGATATTGTTCACTGCTGCCGCCACAAGCGGAACCAGCGAGATCATCAGCGACTGCCTGTAGTAGGGCTCTTTTTCCTGTTCTTTTCGTACGTTGATGACGATGGCATCCAGCAGAGGTTCTATATAGTAAAAAAAGTTAAGCCAGGTATAAAAGGTAAAAACAGGCCCTCTGACATAGGTACCGTCCACCTGGACAGTATACAATGCACCATTAAAGGGTGTCATAAGAACCATCGCCAGCAAAACTATGACCGGGATACATTCCAGCACCCGAATGCTGCGGCTGAAATTGGTGCCCACAAAGCTGCGCACGAACATATGCCAGGCAAAGGGCAGCATCACGTAAACAATATAGAATATAAATACCACGGTACGGAAGGCATCCGGTGAGCCTTCCAACAGATCACAGGCGATAAAGACACCGTCCATCAGTACATAGGCGGCTGACATGATAATCAAAAAGAGTGTGCTTCTGCGGCTGATGGTCTGGGTGATCATGGTGCTGGCACGAAGACAGAGAATCACAAGAATCAGCAGCATAAAAAAGGTACTGGTCAAATAATTACCGGTCATCCCATCACCTCCTAAGCTGTCAGTGTATCGAGGGCTGCCAGGACTTTGTGATATTCACTCTCCAAAGCCGGAAATGCCTCCTTTGCTTCCTCCAAGTGTCCGGCACGCAAAAACTCCGTCACATCCGAAGCATGGGTAAACAGGCATTGAAAGCCAAGATTGGCGCAGACACCTTTCAGCGCATGGGCTGCATGAAAGGCTTTTTCCGTATCACATTCCTGCAATGCATCAGATAAAGACTGAAAGCTGCTGTCTTTATAAAATTTTTTTAGTATGATGGCGATCAGCTCTCTCGCCACTCCCAGTCGATGGGTCACCTCGTCCACGCTGGAGCCCACCGCATCATAAAACTCTTCTAATCGATCCATATATAACTTCCCCCAAATTCTCAAGATTGTAGTTAATATCATGCTATCAGATTTGTTCAGAAAACTCAAGGGAATCTTTGACCCGGAACGCAGAATTGGCAGACAAAAGCGAAATTTGTCTGCCAGTTTTGCTGTCATATATTTTTTTTAGAATTCATTTCCCGGGAATTTGGGGATGCCGTCGAAGCCGGCCTGCAGATCTTCATCTGTAGGGATATAATCACTCATCTTTCCATCATGGAATTTTTCATATGCCACCATATCAAAATAGCCGGTTCCGGTCAGACCAAAGAGAATATTCTTTGCCTCGCCGGTCTCCTTGCATTTGATTGCCTCATCCATGGCTACGCGGATCGCATGGGAGCTCTCAGGCGCCGGAAGGATGCCCTCACATCGTGCGAAATACTCTGCTGCCTCAAAGACAGAGGTCTGTTCCACTGATCTTGCCTCCATATAGCCGTCGTGATAGAGCTGGGATAAGGTGGAACTCATGCCGTGGAAACGAAGGCCGCCTGCATGGTTGGGAGAAGGAATAAAGCCGCTGCCCAAGGTATACATCTTTGCCAGTGGACAGATCATGCCGGTATCGCAGAAGTCATAAGCGAACTTTCCTCGTGTGAAGCTGGGGCAGGACGCAGGCTCTACGGCGATAAACTGATAATCCTTTTCGCCCCGCAGCTTTTCTCCCATAAAAGGAGCGATCAGACCGCCTAAGTTGGAGCCGCCGCCGGCACAGCCGATGATCACATCCGGTGTCACACCATATTTATCCAGCGCTGTCTTTGCCTCCAGTCCGATGATGGATTGATGCAACAGCACCTGATTCAGCACACTGCCTAATACGTAACGGTATCCTTCATGCTCTGTGGCTACTTCCACTGCCTCAGAGATGGCACAGCCTAAAGAACCGGTAGTACCGGGATGGGCTGCCAGAATTTTTCGTCCCACCTTTGTATCCATGGAGGGTGACGGTGTCACATTGGCGCCATAGGTACGCATCACCTCTCTGCGGAAGGGCTTTTGCTCGTAGGATACCTTGACCATAAATACCTTGCAGTCCAGTCCCAGATAGGCGCATGCCATGGAAAGCGCCGTACCCCACTGACCAGCTCCGGTCTCTGTGGTCACACCCTTCAGTCCCTGCTTCTTTGCATAATAGGCCTGGGCGATGGCGGAATTGAGCTTGTGGCTGCCGCTGGTGTTATTGCCCTCGAATTTGTAATAAATATGTGCCGGTGTGTCCAGTGCCTTTTCTAAGCAGTAGGCACGTACCAGAGGTGCCGGGCGATACATTTTATAAAAATCACGAATCTCCTGGGGGATCTCGATAAAAGGTGTGGTGTCATCCAATTCCTGCGCAATCAACTCGTCACAAAAAATCGGGGCCAGCTCCTGTGCCGTCAGTGGTTGATGGGTTTCGGGATTTAACAGGGGCGCCGGTTTATTTTTCATATCAGCACGAAGATTGTACCAGCTCTTGGGAATCTCATCCTCGCTCAGATAGATTTTGTAAGGGATTTCCTGACTCATTGTTTTTTCCTCCTTTTGCATTTGTTTCTCAACTTTTCCTTATTATGTCACTTGAAAAAGCCTTTGTCTAATGGTAAAATGCAAACAATTCATAAGAAAAACTTATGGTTTGCAAAATGAAACCAAGCTTAACTTCGGAGGCTACACATGAATCTCAATCAATTGGAATATTTTATCAGTGCCGCAGAGCACTTGAATTTTACAAAGGCGGCCCAGGAATGCTTTATCTCCCAGACTGCCATGACCCAGCAGATGCAGGCGCTGGAAAAGACCCTTGGCGTCAGCCTTTTTACGAGGGATAAAAAGAAAATCGCCCTGACGCCGGCCGGGGCGGTCTACCTCAAGGAGGCCAGGGCCATCCTCAAGCGAAGCGATGAAGCCATGCGGCTGGCCAGGCTGGCCTCCAGCGGAAACGATGGTGCCCTGACCATCGGCTTTATCAGCGGCTTCGGCGGCAGTGATGGATATGAGCAGCTGCGGGGCTTTCATGATGTGTTTCCAAATATCCGGCTGAAATTCTTACGGAATACCACCAGCGGTCTGATGCATCTGCTGCAGGATGGTACATGCGATCTGGCTTTCACCCTGCAGCCCCACCGTCTGGATGATGCATCCCTAAACCGCCTCTATATCCGAAGCTACCCTATGCAGGTGGCACTGCCTGCCGCCCATCCGCTGGCGGAGCGCTCGGAGCTTACCTGCAAGGATCTGGCCAATGAATCCTTTATTCTTATGCAGCCTGCTGCCAGATCCCGGGATGAGATGGAGGAAATGCTCTGGGTCCATGAGCGGGGCGGCTTTCTTCCCCAGGTCGTAGGTGTGGAGCCGGAGCCGGAGACCATCCTTCTCATGGTCTCCTTCGGGATCGGTATCAGCCTGCTGCCGGAATATATTATGCGACCTTTCACAAAAAATGAAGCCTTGCGGATCCTGCCCCTCATGAAGGAGGATGGCTCCGCAGAAATGATGAATTTTGAGATGGTCTGGGCAAAAAACAATGCCAATCCGGCGGTAAAAAAAATGCTCTCCTGGTGGGGAGAGCAATAAAATAATTTTCTATAAAAATTGCTATCGACCTCCATTCGAACTTCCTCAGATCCCATAGCGCTCCAAATCCACCTTCCCGTTCACGACCTCCACGCCGTCGGCACGCAGCAGCCGTTCCTGCTCTCCTGCTCCGCCGAAGGCAAAGGAACCGGACAGTTCTCCCTTGGCATTGACAACACGGAAGCAGGGGATGTGCTCCGGATCCGGGTTTTTGTGAAGTGCGTTGCCCACGGCACGCGCCATCTTTTTATCTCCCGCCAGCTCTGCGATCCTTCCGTAAGTCGCCACATGTCCGGGCGGAATCTGCCGGACCGCTTCATAGATGCGCTTTGAGGGGCTGTCCGTGACCAGATCGTAGCTCTCCGCGATCATCCGCTTCACGTCCTCATCAGGAATGGTCCCGTGTGTTCATAGTGATCACTCCTATTCTCTCTTTGTATACCAAATTAACAAAACTGCCCCGTTTTTTCAACTTGATTCGTCGTATTTTGCCCAGTTTTTAAAGTTAAAATCATTCAGTTTTGCCCCGTTTTTGAGATTTTGATTTTAAAAAACCGCAGACACCTAGGGCATCTGCGGTCTTGATTTTTAAATAATTGCAACTATTTTGCGTCCGGGCAGTCCACGATCACGCCGTCCTCATCCCAGAGGTCATGCCAGTCGTTAGCGCCTTCCCAGAGGAATACCTGTCCCTTTACGAGACGGTTGTTTTTCTCTAAGGTAGCGATCTTCGCCATCTCCTCATCGGTTAAGGGATCGCCGTCGCAGGTGCTGTTGATGTTGCTCTCGTACTCCATCTCATGTACAGAGAAAGGAATGGGGATCTGTCCGCGCTGAACAGCCCACTTCAGGGAAATCACTGCAGGATGACAGTTGTGCGCCTTTGCGATCTCCTGCATCTCGGGAGTCTTCATATCTGCAATATCCTCGGGCATCATGTCACGCTCCGGTCTCTGGGGAGAACCAAGGGGCATAAAGCCTACGGGCTGGATGTCATGGGCTACGAGGTAGTCAAACAGCTCCTGCTGCTGGAAGCAGGGATGCAGCTCCATCTCACACATTGCAGGCTTGATCCGGCACAGGGGCAGTACAGCCTCCAGCTTGGGAATCGTCATGTTGGACATACCGATCTCCTTCACAAGACCCATATCCACGAGACGCTCCATCTGTCTCCAGGTGGTCATAAAGCGCTCTACAGAGAAGGGCTTGGAATCCGGATTTCTGGAATCCACATCACATCCCGGCGCATGATAGTTGGGGAAAGGCCAGTGAACGAAATACATGTCCACATAGTCTAACTGTAAGTCCTTTAAGCTCTTGGCAAGTGCCAGCAGCACATCACCCTTTCCATGCATGTCATTCCATACCTTGGTCATGATGTAGAGATCCTCTCTCTTGCACAGACCGTCATCAAAGGCACGCTTAAATACCTCGCCAATCTGATCCTCATTGCCGTAGCAGGCAGCACAGTCAAACATACGGTAGCCTGCCTTGATGGCACCGTAGACTGCATTGCTGACCTGCTCAGCGCTGAAACGGTCAGATCCGAACGTTCCCATACCCATGCAGGGCACTTCGCGTCCGTTACTCAGTCTGATCTTCGGCACATTTGCCGGATTTACTGCTGTCATAGTAAAAACCTCCTTTTTTATTTTAATTTTTTAATTTCTATTTGATCGAAAAGAGCTTCCATATCCTTTGTCTCAAAGTATCCGGTCTCCTCCCGCATCGCACTGGCTGCTGAGGCCGCTGACGCAAACCGCAGCGCCTCCGTAGGGGTCATGCCCCGCTCAAAGCCTACCGCAAAGCCTGCTGTCATGCAGTCTCCGCAGCCCACCGTATTGACGGCATCGATTCTGGGCACAACGGCCTGATAAACACCATCCTCCACAAACATCAGGGAACCGTCGGCGCCTAAGGAGATCACCACACGCTCGATGCCGCTATGCTGCAGCTGGATGCCTGCCTCGATCAGCTCCTCCCGGTCTGAAATCTGTCTGCCGGTCAGCAGCCGGATCTCATCGATGTTGGGCTTGATCATATTGGGACATGCCTTTACGACTTCTGTCAAAAGCGCTCCGCTGGTGTCTACGATAATCTTTTTGCCTGCTGCCTTTGCCATCTCTACCAGCTTCGGATACATATCTGTTCCGACACCCTTGGGCACGCTGCCGGACATGGCTACCACATCACATTTGCCAAGCAGCTGGTCAAATTTAAGATAAAATGCCCGCTGCTCTGCTTCGCTCACCACTACACCCGGCTCCAAAAACTCAGTCTGTGTCTTGTTGGCCGGATCATAAATATTGATGCAGGAACGGCTCTCACCTTTTACCTGTACAAAATCGGTCTCCACGCCCTGCTTTTCTACCGCCTCTATAATGTAGGCTCCTGCATGTCCGCCGGCAAAGCCTGTGGCCAGCACTTTTGCTCCGGCGATGGTAGCAGTCTTTGAGACATTCAGTCCCTTGCCCCCTGCCACGTAAGCGCATTCCTGTACGCGGTTGACCTCTCCGACCTGATAATTTTCTACCACATACCGCTTATCGATAGCGGCATTGAGTGTCACTGTCAGTATCATATCTTATGCCTCGCTGTCGATTAAGATCTTGCCCTTTACGGTGCCGGGAACAAGATATTTTGCAAATGCCGTATCAATCTTTGAGAGAGGAATCTTCTCAAAAATAAAGGAATCGTCAAATTTGAGATCTCCGGTACCGAAATAATGTGCTACCAGATCCCACTCATGTCCGGGGAATGGTGCAGAATAGCTCATCCAGGAACCGGTCAGCTTGAACTCCTTGCGGTTCATCTGCTCCCACTCGCTGACACTGAAGGACAGTTCCTTGGTAGGTGTTCCGATAAAGCAAACCTCGGCTTTATTAGCTGCCAGCTTGAATGCCATCTTCATGGTGATGACATTTCCGGCTGTCTCAAATACATAGTCAAAGCCTCTGCCGTCTGTCATGGCCATGGCCTCATCCATGAAGCCGTCCTTTAAGGTATTGATGCCGGCGGTGGCGCCCAGACGCTTGCCAAGCTCTAACCGCTCATCCACGATATCAAATACAACTACCTTTTTTGCACCGAAGATCTTTGCCCACTGCATGGTCATCATGCCCACAGTACCGCCGCCCAGGATAGCTACTGTGCCGCCGCCCTTGTAATCGGTACGCTCCAGTCCATGTAAAGCCACTGTGGCAGGCTCGAAAAACGCGCCCTTTTCAAAGCTGACAGAATCGTCGAATTTCACTGCATTTGACTCCGGTACACATACATACTCGGCATAGCTGCCGAAGGAATGGGAACCGATAAAATCATAATGCTTGCACAGAGAATAATTGCCCTTCTGGCAGTCCTCGCATTTCATGCAGGGAACCAGGGGAATACCTGCCACACGGTCACCCGGCTTTACGCTGGTGACACCTTCGCCGATTTCCTCTACTGTACCGGAAAACTCATGTCCTAAAATAATCGGTGTAAAATGTGCGGTGCCCTCATTGACACGGGGAATATCCGAGCCGCAGATACCGGTATATTTTACCTTGATCAGCACCTGTCCGGCCTTCGGTGTGGGCTTTTCCATATCCTCATAACGGATATCCTTGATGCCATGTACAACGCCTGCTTTCATTTTCATTGTATGACCCTTCTTTCTGTATGTTATTTATTACTTGTACTTATTGAATACCGGTGTCAGCGTCTCTGACAGTTCCAGATACAGATCCATATATTTCTGATACTGCTCATGGGCTTCCATATTCGGCTCCTGCACCCGGGTGATATGGATGGTCTCCGTGATGGCCTCCTCAAAGCCCTCGTAGACTCCCACGCCTACGCCTGCCAGGATGGCTGCGCCCAGTGTGGATGCAGTATCCGAGGTAGGTACCTGAATCGTTTTTCCGGTGACATCTGCCTTGATCTGTGTCCACAGACGGCTGTTGGATGCGCCGCCCATAGCATTAAGCACACCTACCTCTGCGCCTACCTCTGCTGCTACCCGCAGATTGTGCTCCAGGGAATATGCCACGCCCTCTAAGGTCGCCCGCACCATATGTCCCTTGGTCTTATCAAAGCCAAGACCGTAATAGACGCCTTTGGCATCCGGATTCCACAGCGGTGAGCGCTCTCCTGCCATATAGGGGAGGAAAATCACTCCGTCAGAACCAGGTGCGATAGGCTCAGCCAGCGCCGTCAGTTCATCAAAGGAGCTGCCTTCTCCTAACTCCTGTTTGAACCAGCGCAGCGTTCCGCCGCCTCCCACTGTGCCGCCCTGCAGCAGCCACATGCCCGGTACCACATGGGCGCCGAGAATCAGCTTGGGATGCGCCAGGGCATGATCCACGCAGATGCTCATGCCGCCTGCCTGACCACCCTGCTCCTGGGTCTGTCCGGGCAGATATACGCCTGCCCCCAGCGTTCCGCAGGCTGCATCCAGTCCGCCTGCCACTACGGGAGTCCCCTTTGCCAGGCCAGTCAAAGCGGCTGCCTGGGCATTTACCAGTCCTACAATGTGGTGACATTCGAAGAGGGGCGGAATCAGATCCGTGGATAAGCCCAACTCCTTTGCCAGATCCCCGTCCAGCGTACAGTCATCCATCTTAAAGAAATGAACGCCATATCCCTGGGAGAGGTCCATGCTCATCTCACCGGTAAGCCGGTAGGCAATAAAGCTGTTGCTCTGCAAAAATTTGTCTGCTTTTTTATAAATATCCGGTGCTTCTTCCTTGAACCAAAGAAGCTTCGGCGTGGTGTAGCTGGGCAGGAAATCATTGCCTGCTACTGAAAAGATCCGTTCAAAACCAACTTCCTTTTTCACCCTGTCGCAGATATCTCTGGCACGGGTATCCATCCAGATAGGTGTGCGTGCCAGTACGTTTCCGTCCTTGTCTACCGGAATGGCAGACCAGCTCTGACCGTCGATTCCGATGCCTGCGATATCTGCCGGTGCCACAGCACTTTTTTCCAATACATCCCTGATACCGTCACAGATGGCGTTCCACCATTCGTCCGCGTCCTGCTCCACCCAACCCGGATGGGGATAGTAGAGCTGATAGGGCTGGTTGGACTGTGCCACCACTGTGCCGTCCTTTTGAAAGATCGCTACCTTACAGGCACTGGTACCGATATCGATTCCAAGTAAATACGTTCCCATATGTTCCCCCATTTTTTAACCTTTTCGTAAATCCCGTACAGACCGGCCAACCATCACTTCTGTCCCCAGATACAGCTCCCTGTGCTCCTGGGGGCTGTCCTTTGATTCTGTCAGCCGCCGCAGCATGGTCTCCGCCGCCTGCAGGGCAATGGCCTCCGTAGGCTGGGTAATGATGGTAAGTGTCGGATGCAGGGCTCTGGCAAATTCACGATTGTCGAAGCCGATCACCGACATCTGATCCGGTATCCCGATCCCACGTTCGTTTAATACGATCATGGTCCCCACAGTCATCTCATAGTTTGCCGCCAGAATGGCTGTGACATCGGGCTGGGTATCCAACAGCCGCTCCACGCCTTTCACCGCACCGCGAATCGTATAATCACTGCGGATGATGAGCTGCGGGTCTACCGGAATACCTGCCTCACAAAGGGATGCCTCATACCCCAGGCATCGCTCCTTTGCCGTATAAATATCCTCCGGTCCGGTAATCAGTGCAATTCGCTCATGTCCATGTGCCACCAGAATATCCACTGCCTTTTTTGCCGCGTCCCGGTTGTCCACCAGAATACTGTCACAGGCCAGCTGCGGAAGCCTGCGGTCTATGATGATGATAGGCTTTTTTGCAGATGCAAACTGCTGCAGATGTGCGCCGGTGGAATCCACCGGCATATTGATGATCCCGTCCACACGCTTGCGGTACAAAAAATCAACCGCCTCCCGCTCCAGTGCCTTGTCGGTTCTGCAATCGCATATGATCGTGGCATAGCCGTGCTTTCTCAGGATATCCTCCATCCCGGTAATGATCTGGGTACAGAAAATATTGTCAAGCTCCGGAATCACCACTCCGATGGTATGGGTGCGGTTGGTCTTCAGGCCCCGGGCCACCTCATTAACCTCAAAGTTTAGTTCCCGGATAGCTTCTTCGATCTTCTCCCGGTTTTTCTGGCGGACATTGCCCCCATTTAGGTAGGAGGAGATCGTCGCCAGCCCCAGTCCGGTACGCTCTGCGATATCCTTGATCGTGGCAGCCATTAGATCGCTTTGCCGTCACAGCCGCAGACCTTCATGCGGTTCTTCACAAGCTCTGTCACTGCTGCCATGCCAACCTCACCGTACTTTTTCGGATCAAAGGTATCCGGTTTTTCTGCGTATAATGCCTTGCCTGCGTCAGTATATGCCTTGCGAAGCTCTGTGGCGAAATTGACCTTGCAGATTCCCCGCTTTACGCAATCGCTGACGTCCTCGTCAGATAAGCCGCTGGCTCCATGCAGTACCAGGGGAACATCTACCACCTTTACGATCTCAGACAGGCGCTCCTTGTCAAGCACCGGTGTGCCTACATAAAAGCCATGGGCTGTTCCGATGGCTACAGCCAGTGAATCGATGCCGGTTCTCTCTACAAATTCCTTTGCCTCTAAGGGATCGGTATTCGTATCTGCCACTGCCTCGTGATCGTCCTCTTTTCCGCCCACCTTACCAAGCTCAGCCTCCACAGGAATATGGTTGGGATGTGCTACGGATACCACCCGCTGGCTCACCTCAATATTCTCCTCAAAAGGAAGCTTTGATCCGTCGATCATAACGGAAGTATAGCCCTCCTTGATGGCCTGTACTGCCAGCTCAAAGCTGCTGCCGTGATCTAAGTGCAGACATACCGGCACAGACGCGTCTCTGGCCTCTGCTGCCACCATGCCGACAAACATCTGCAGGCTGGCATATTTGACGGTGGAAGGTGTAGTCTGAATCATCACCGGTGCATGCAGCTCCTCGGCAGCCTTGATGATGGCTTTCACCATCTCCATATTCTCAGCATTAAATGCTCCGACGGCATAACCGCCCTTTTTTGCATCCAGCAGCATCTGTTTTGAAGTAACTAAAGGCATCTTTTTTTCCTCCTCGTGGGTTTTTGTCACGTTTCCGTAAAACCGAAACGTTTCGGTTTCTCTGTTGAAATAATCGTACAATACTTACCTCCTCTTGTCAAAGGATTTTTGCAAAAAATGCAACTTGGTGAATATTGTACGATTGGTCTGTGAAAATTATTTTATCTAATTTTTCCCGGTGGATCCAAAGCCGCCGCGATCACTGCCCTCTAAATGCTCCACTTCATCAAAGCAGATCCTGGGCTGGTTCTCCACAATGCGGAACTGGCAGATCCGGTCGTTGGCATGAACGATAGTATCTCTCGTGGCATAAGCCGGCCAGCGCCAGATATCATTCTGCCCGCAATAGGTCTGGTCGATGATGCCGCAGGAATTGGTCTGGATCAGTCCATAATTTTTAAAGGTAGAACTGCGGGGCACCACATGTGCTTCATATCCGGCCGGCAGCTCCATGGAGACGCCCAGGTTGACCAGCTTGAACTCACCGGCATGAAATTCTATGTCCTCTGCAGCCCGCAAATCGATCCAGTCGGATTTGCCGTCGATATAGGTGAGATGATCAATGGCATCGGTGTGATAGACGATCTTGATAGTTTCCTGTCTCATGTTCAATTGGTTCCTTTCTGCTTTAACGAAAATTTGCTCTCAGTACCGGCCAGTAGTCTGGAAATATTGGTCCGGTGCCGCACGATGCCCAGCACCATCACGATGGCCGACAGAATATACACCTCCATTAGATCCGTCCCGGCCAGCCCCAGCCATCCCAGCTGTCCGTAAATAAGGATCTGGAGAAAGAAGCTGATGCATACGAGAATGGAGCCCAGGGAAACATATTTTGTGATGGCCACGGTGATCACAAAAATCGCCAGGCAGATGGGCACACAGGCCGAACAGACCGCCACCATCAGTCCACCGGTGCAGGCGATTCCCTTGCCGCCGTGAAATTTCATAAAAATCGGAAAATTGTGTCCGAGAATCGTACCCAGCGCCGCATAATATTCCAGTACCTTCACATTAACGGATGGATCCCCACGATAGATCATCCAGACGATCCAGACCGATAATACCACCTTGCCCACATCTCCAAGCAAAGTGAGAATGCCGGCCTTGTAGCCCAGATTGCGGTAAGTATTCGTCGTGCCTACATTGCCGCTGCCGACCTTGCGAAGATCCACATGCTGGGTCTTTCCGTAAAAAAATCCGGTGAGAAAATGCCCGCAGGCATATCCGATCAGTAATGATACTAAACGAGGCAACATAGCTGCTACTCCTCCTTCCGCTCACGGACGATAAACTTTAAGGATGTACCCCGGAAACCAAAGGCCTCACGGATACGATTTTCCAGATAGCGCACATAAGAAAAATGTGCCAGTTCCTTGTCGTTGACAAAGATGACAAAGGTGGGCGGCTTTACGGATACCTGGGTCACATAATAGATCTTCAGGCGCTTGCCCTTGTCCGTCGGCGGCTGCTGCATGGCAACGGCTTCCGCTACGATCTCGTTTAATACACCGGTAGCGACCCGCATGGAATTGTTCTCGATGACCATGTCGATCATATCATAGACATTCTGTACCCGCTGTCCGGTCTTGGCAGAGATAAACATGATCTCCGCATAGGGTAGAAAGCTCAGAATCTGGCGGATCTTCTCGGTCTGACGATAGATGGTCTTGTCATCCTTTTCCACTGCATCCCATTTATTTACTACGATGATGATGCCCTTGCCCCGCTCATGGGCGATACCGGCAATCTTGGCGTCCTGCTCTGTCACGCCCTCCGTGCCGTCGATCATGACCAGTACCACATCGGCACGCTCCACCGCAGTCACCGCCCGGATAATGCTGTAGCGCTCGATCTCTTCTTTGATCTTATTTTTGCGGCGAAGTCCCGCCGTATCAATAAATACATATTCCTTGCCGTGGTATTTTACCGGTGTGTCAATGGCATCCCGGGTGGTTCCTGCGATGTCGGAGACGATCACACGGTTGTCTCCGGTGAGGCGGTTCACCAGGGAAGATTTGCCTACGTTGGGCTTGCCTACAACGGCGATCTTGGGCCGCTCGTCCTCTTCATCTGTAGCATTGGGATCCGGGAAATATCCGGTCACCGCATCCAAAAGCTCTCCCAGTCCCAGCATGGATGCCGCCGAAATGGCATATGGCTCTCCCATGCCAAGATTATAAAATTCGTAGACATCCAGGGACATTTTTTCAAAGCTGTCCACTTTATTGACTGCCAATACTACCGGCTTTTTGGACCGGCGCAGCATATCTGCCACCTTTGAGTCCGCATCCTGCAGTCCCTGTCTCACATCCACCAGAAAAATGATCACATCCGCCGTATCGATGGCGATCTGTGCCTGCTCCCGCATCTGGGAGAGGATCACATCGCCGCTGTCCGGCTCGATGCCTCCGGTATCGATCATGGTAAAATTATAATTCAGCCAGCTCACATCCGCATAAATCCGGTCACGGGTCACACCCGGCGTGTCCTGAACGATGGAAATACGTGAGCCTGCCAGCGCATTAAACAGTGTTGATTTTCCTACATTGGGGCGGCCTACTACCGCCACGATGGGCTTACTCATTTTTACTCTCCTATCACTTTCTGCAGCAAGGCTGCTCCGCTTGATTTTACAATATCTATCGGTACTTGTAAAGTTTTTTCAAGCTGGGCCACCGTCATGTCATCCAGGAAATCCTGCTCCTTGGAGCGCACCACATTACAGGGAAGCAGCAGCTGTTCCCCCAGTTCCTTTCCAGTAAGCTGGGCTGCCAGATCCTGCCCCGTCAAAAGGCCGGATACGGTGATCCGTTCCCCGAAAAAATCATTGCGGATGGCATAGATATGTACGGTCACCTTAGGGTATTTTTCCTGCAGCAGCGTCATCAATTTTTCAATCATGGGCGCAGCCAGCTGTCCGGTGGCAATGGACACGATACGCTCCCGCGCGGCATCACCAGCAGCCTCGTCCAGAGCCTGGTTAAATTCCTCCCACAGAAGTCGCAGCATTCCCACACCGTTTTCCAGTTGGATATAGCCGTCATAATTGTCCTCCGGCGGCAGCGGACGTTCCGCCAGCAGATACCACTCGTCACTGGCATGGATAAAATGGGTGCCTTGAAGTTCCATGCTCTGCTTCTGATAGCCGTGGATCAGATCCAGTACCTGGCAGGCATCCTCCTTTGTAAATGGCTCCAAGGGATAAAGACCTTCCCGATATTTGGACAGGCCTACCGGAACTACCGACACACTCTCCATATAAGGCTGATACTTCATCAGATCCCGGATGCTGCGGGAGAGCTCCTCCCCGTCATTGACACCCTTGCACAGCACGATCTGACCGTTCATACGGATGCCTGCCTCGTAAAGGGTATCGATTTTTTTCAGCGCATCGCCGGCAAAACGGTTGTGCAGCATCATGCAGCGAAGATCCGGATTGGTGGTCTGTACGGAAATATTGATGGGGTCCAGGCGATAGCGGATGATTCGGTCAATATCCTTTTGCTTCATATTCGTCAGCGTCACATAATTGCCCTGCAAAAAGGAAAGTCTGGAATCATCGTCCTTGAAATAGAGGGTATCCCGCATGCCCGGAGGCATCTGGTCAATAAAACAGAAAATGCATTTGTTGGAGCAGGAGCGATAATCATCCATCAGACCGTTTTCAAAGGTAATACCCAGATCCTCATC
>CAVITM010000030.1:0-1415 GCA_963645455.1 Moraxellaceae bacterium
CCGTCTGCATCCGTAAATCCGTAGCTGAATGCTTCTCCATCTGCTTTTGTCCATGATTGAGAGCCGATCGTAACGGTATAGCTTGTTCCTGTGATGGTAAACGATGCATGTGAGTCGTCAATACGCTCTGACGCATCAAACGTCATGTAAAGCTCGTCATTTGCATAGACGAATGCGTCAAGGTCTGGCCACCCGTCTGGACGTGTCCAAACGCCACCATTGGAGTGCATGGACACCGTGATTGGTGTCCCAAGACGGATTTTTGCGATAGCGTCAGCCATCGCGCTAACCTTCATCTTTCCAACCGGATTGAGCTGGACGTCCCTTTTTGAGCGGATGGCGTTGGCGATGCTCTGCACGTTGTTTTCTTCATAAAGTTTTTTCATACTAGTACTCCACCTCGCTTCCATCCACGATTTTTTCTAACACCTTCTGCACCATTTCATCTTCTTTTGATTCGATGAGCTCATTTATCACGGTTGTTTTGAGAGCTTCAATTCGTTCATCTAAAGAGGCCACAGCTTGCTGGTATGCCGTCGCCTCTGCGTCCGTTCCTGCCTCTGTGGCGTTGACTGAGTGACCTATCTGGATGTCCCTGATTGTCTCCGTTTTATAAATATCACCGTTGGCATAATAACCGCAGATTTGCAGATCAACGTAGTTATGCTGCAGGTCTGTTGACTGCAGGGTGTAATAAAAATATTGGCCATCTTCATTCCACGCAAATGTACGGTTCCATTTGGTTGCCCCACTCTGCAGCTCTAACTGCATCGTGCATTTTTCGGAGGAAATGACGCGGATCTGCGTTGCGTCGTTTTCACTGTTAAACCCTAGGAGGAACTTTGTTTTTAAAGGCTTATGCCACGACAAAAGGTTGATACTGATTACGTCCATTTATTTCTCCTCTTCGTCAAATGTTTCTTTTGCATCGTCAACTACCTCCGGCAAGCCGCCAAGGCTTGTCAAGATAGACAACACGCCGCTCACGATGATGGTAGATATCACAACGCGCCAGTCAATCGCTTCGATAAGAGTAGCGGAGCCAATGACCGCAACACCTGACTGCGCCATTGTCTTAATGGATCTGATTCCTGCTTTTTCCCACCAGTTTTTGCTTGTTAAATAACTCATTCGCTCACCTCCGTGTGCATTTCTTTCACTTCGTCCACCAGCTTCTTGGCTGTACCGTTTCCGCCAAGCTTTTTATATGGCTCGTACAGTCCTTCTATATTTTCCAGCTCCTTAACGGATATGCTGCCATTTCTAAGTGCCACCTCGCACCGTTTATAGATGGCGTCCCTGAGCAAGCTCTTGAGGGCCTGCTTTTCCGTGGAGTCCTTGGCCACTTTGTAATTAATGAGGGACTGGATGAGCGTCCAGAACCCTCCTCCCGCGAGCACTGCCGCCACGATAGC
>CAVITM010000030.1:1709-16285 GCA_963645455.1 Moraxellaceae bacterium
GCGGCTTTGTTCGGTGTGTCGACGTATTCTATAAACGTCCGTCCGAGCTCTGAGTAGGCGGTGACGCTTGCTACGGTCTTACCGTTGTCTTCGATTGCAGTAGAATAAAGGATTTTACGAACTTTCCCTTCTAGTGTGCTGATTGCATCATCCGCTGCCGTTTCTGCCGCCTTTGTGGCCGTCGCGGCTGCTGCCGTCGCTGTTTCTGCATCTTGTAGAGCCAACCTTGCAGAGTTGCCAGCGGATTGTGCGTCAAGATCTACGCTGATTTTTGCGCTTTCTGCGCTTTCGGCATATTTTTTTGCACTGTCGCTGTATGAGGATGCTTCTTTTGCGTATGATTTGGCAGTGTCCGCCATTTTTAAAACCGCGTTAAGATCTGAGTCCGAAAAAATGGTGTCATCGTCAACCCCTGCTTTGTCAACGTTTATTTCAATCGCTCGCGTACAAAGTGTGCTTCCGCTCTCATCTTCCAGCTTGATTTTCCCGCGCACTTTTCCGGCAACGGCTAAAAGTTGCTCGCTCATTGTAAGCGTGCAGCTGGTTGCTTTGACGCTTGTTAACTCGAGAATAATCCCCAGTCCGTCCGGCTTTGTAAATTCGGCATACCCTTTCGAGGGGGCATCGGTTAATCCATCATATGTGAAATAAATGATTCGTGCCGTGTCGTATTGGCTGGCGTAAATTTGCAAAGGAATCCCGCTCGTATCAAATGAGAGGTCAATATTTTTTCCATATTCCATGCTGTCACCTGTTTACCTTTTTGTATATTCCGCTGATCGTGTCAGACAGCGTTAACTGCTTGCTTCCGAGCTCGATAGAATCATATCTATTAAGCAATACGTTCCATGTTGTCTTTATGACCTCAAGCTCCGTGTTTATATCGAATTCTTCATAAAAAACATGTACCCAGTCGCATAAAACCAGATCGTTAAGCTCGGAGTCTTCTTCAACAAATTCAACCGTAAGGCTGTCTGTGTAAATCCATCCTTTGTTTGAGTTGAGATAGCTCTTTGCCTTCTCGTTAAGCTCTGATTTTGACGGTTTTTCTGAAAATTCGCTGGAAAAATCAACCACCTTTATCCTCGGTGCTGTGTTGTAGTAAGAGCTCGCTTGGTAGTCGCCTACCTGCACAACGTCAACGGTTGTCCCGCTGCTGTCTTCCTGCGTACCTTTCCAATAACCCAACACTGCCGTGTATTGGTCGGAGTCGTCCATCTCCTGCGTTAGATCGTTCAAATTCTTGCCATATCTAATCCATATGTCTTTATGCGATCCGCGCTCTTTATTAAGCTTACAGCTCCACATGTCGTACGACCATTCCCCTCCATACACGTCAACAAACGAGCCTTCATTGTCAAATAAGAGCTCTCTGGCTGTACATGGCTCTTCTAGCGAGAAGTTCGCGCTTGTCGTGATGTCTGATGAATAATCAAACGACAAAATCCCCGTAGTCGCTGGCTTAAACCAGTAACGGAGTGTTGTGTCGGCATCTGCATCAACCACGCTAAACGGCACTACTGCGATCCTGTCCATATCATAGCTCAAATGGCATGCTGTAATTTCAACAATTCCATTTAACGGCTTACTGATTTTATTAATTCTAAAAAGATCCCATTTACCGGATGCGTCATGAGGGGCGTAGATGCATTTTTTTAACTCAATTTTCGAAAACAGCTCTCCACTAACCGGGTATGTCATTTCTAAAAAATACTCGCCGTTACGATTTTCTTCGACAGAACAGCTTATTGTGTCTGTCAGCCAGCCCAACTTAAGTGGTCCCCATGATAGGTCTATGTCGTGCCATACAGCCTCATATAAAATAGGAATCATAGACGCCACCACCTTGGGACTATTTCAATTTTCGAGACGCCGGTCCAGCTGTCAAATGAGAAGCAGTTTTGTCCGGCCGCAAGTTCCGGAAAATCTGTCAGCAAGCCTTTCTCATTTTTCACTTCTAAATATGACGCCGCGGACGTGATTCCAGGTATGACAACAGTTCTCTTTTCGCAATCTAATTCAAAATATCGGCCTGTCGACGTAAATTCCGGAAGCGTGATGTATAAATCCCATGATTCCCCTTCGTTCCAAAACTCGAAATCGTATACGTTCCCTTTTGCAGCGGATGCTGTGAAATAAATCCGAATAAGCGGACGGCTTGAAAAAGAGCACGGATTGATAAACGACGTCGTTTTTTTATTTTTAAAAGTCAACGTCTGCTCGCCACTTTTTAGGAATCGCTGCGGCTTACAGCTGAACGTGATCGTGAATGTTCCTGAGTCGAGGTCGTCCGTTAAGCTTGGTTCCAGTTCGGCGGATACATATGCCTCACGATACTCATCCGGGTGGAAGGTATCCTCCAGGCGTTTATATCCCGGCTCTGCAAGTAGTGCCGATTTCAATGCAGCGAACTTTTCTTTGAAATCACGATACATAAAGCAATCATATTTTACTGTCGCATTTTCAAACGATTTTTTTGGCGTTAAAACTACGCCATTTTTTCCTGGCACCTGCGTTGTGTCGTAAAGTGGTGCCGGAGCGGCCATCGTATCCGCTCCGGAGCACCACACGCCAAAATCCGTGCTAGGTTTGCCATTAAATATAAAAAAATTCCTCATGATCTATTTTTCCTCAAAACTGCATCGTTGATTTTTCGAGCCACAGCGTCCGCCAAATCGTTAACGCTCTGTCCGGCGGCTCCGTTCACTGTCACGTTTATGGTGCTCGTGTTGGTAGTCGTTCCGCCTGCCCCATTTACTGCATTTTGAATCATATTCATAAGGGAGTGCGTTCCCACGACAGTCTCGGAACCAGCCTCACCGGCTCCAAGGAACTTTCCTCCTGCCATTCCGAAAATAGTCGGCGAGTTGAGGATCATACCATTACCCATCGCTTTTTTGTACCAACTAATTGAGAAGTGCGGAACGCTGATAGGATTTAGGCTGAATTTTCCAGAAATGCTAATGTGCGGAAGCTTAATGCTCGGCAAGTGCCAAGAGAAGTTGAATGCTCCTTTTAGCTTAGCGACCAGTCCCTTAACCGTGTTCCATGCACTCTGCACCGGCTGGACGATGTTGTTTTTTATCGCACCCCAAACGGACGCCGACGTGCTTTTCAAGTTGTTCCAACAGTTCACAAACACCGCTTTAATTCGGTTCCAAATGCCTGTCATTGTTCCGGTAAAACCATTCCACAGCTGCTGAAGCTCTTGCACGATTGTGCTCCAATTCTGGTACAAAACCACCCCGCATGCTACAAATGCCGCAATGACCGCAATGACTGCAAGAATAGGCGCAGAAATGGCTCCGATCACAGCAATAAGCGAGCCAATCACTCCAATGATTGCGCCAACAGTGCTTATCATCGTTCCCAGAATCACCAGCAAAGGGCCGACCACAGCAACAATCATCGCTATTTTCACAATCATTTGCTGTTGCCCCGGAGTAAGCGCGTTAAACTTCTTAGCTAGTGAACTGATTGCCTCGGAAAGCTGCAGCAGAATCGGCTGGAGCACACTTCCAATCGAATCACCCAGCTCTGCAAGTGCTTCTTTGAGCGTGTTCATTGTCGTTTTCCAGCTATCGAGAGGATCTAGTGTTGCTTCAAATGTATCACTTACTGATCCCGTGGCATCTGTTAACGCCGTTTCCGTGCTCATTAGATCCTCGAGCGAGATGGTGCCGTCATTAATCGCAACAGCCAGCTGTGTGCCTGCTTTAGATCCAAACAAATCAATTGCCGCATTCATGGCGTCCGTGTCGGTGTTGGCACTCTTCATCGTATTTTGCAGGTCGCTAAGCCCCTGCTCCAGCGTCTTCCCACTAGCTGTTGAGTTTGAAAGTGCTTTTTTTAGGCCACTCAATACCGTTGTGGAGTCGATGCCAGCCGTTTCCAACTTACCTAAAAAGGTCGCGGAACTGGACGCGGAAAAGCCCATCTCTTTGAGCGTACCGGCATTGGATACAAGAGAGCTCTCGAGCTCACTCATTGAAATGCCTGTGTCCTGTCCCACTTTGTTGAGGGTATCCAACACGCCGGTGACATCTTCAGCTGTCAATCCAAACGCCGCACACACCTGTTGTACGTTGTCGATCGAACTGGATACGTCTGTCTCGTTTAGTGTTGCGTACTCGACAAAAGCCTCAGAGAGCTCTTTTAGCTCGTTGCCAGTTGAGTGGAAGCGCGTGTTTACCTCGCCAATGGCCGCTCCAACTGTCGAAAAGTCTGTCGGGATCTCTGTGGCGATCTCTTTCATGATCTCGCCCATCTCATCCAGCGCGTCACCAGACGCCCCTGTTTTTATAGCAATTGCGTCCAGTCCGTCATCTACTTCTGTAAATGCCTTTACTGCCGCAGTCCCCACCGCCACGATAGGCGCCGTCACTTTGGTCGAGAGGCTCTTTCCGACGCCGCTTATTTTAGATCCAACATCGCTTACTTTCTCACCAACCTCTGACACGCTTTCGCCAACCTCCTGCAGGGAGGTTTTCGCACTGCTGCCAAAAGTGCTGTACTCTTTTTCAAGCTTCTTTAGCTGTTGCTCTGTGTCAATGATCTCGCGCTGCAGGGCGTCGTACTGC
The DNA here is from genome assembly GCA_963645455.1 of Moraxellaceae bacterium. Lineage (GTDB taxonomy): Bacteria > Bacillota > Clostridia > Lachnospirales > Lachnospiraceae > W0P33-017. The sequence continues at coordinate 6,290 of CAVITM010000030.1, forward strand.
TCTTGGCCTATCTCACCGTTTGCAAGTTGCTCGGATGCCTGCTCGGACGCTTCTTTTAAAAGTGCAAGCTTTTCTTTCGTCGCGCTGACCGCTTCCGCCAGAAGCTTCTGCTTTTGTGCTAAAAGCTCCGTGTTGGTAGGGTCAAGCTTCAAGAGCTTATTAACATCTCGGAGCGCGCTGGACGTTGTTTTTATTTTTGTTTCCGTTTGTTTTAGGGCCGATTGAAGTTTAGACGTATCGCCGCCGATCTCGACGGTCAAGCCCTTAATTCTGCTCGCTGCCATTTATTTAATCCTTAAAATTTATCAAAATCAGCCTGCGTTGCAACCTGCTTATACTCGTCGCCGTGCTGGTCGTTCCCCGCTTCAATCATGAGGTCGTATATATCTCCCTCTTCCAACTCTTCCAGCTCTTCCAGGCTAAGCTTTAACTGTTTCGCCCTTAACAAAAAAATCGCTGTGTTTAGCTCTCTTTCTGTAGGGCGTTCTATTTTTTTGCTTTAGAGCTCGCTTTTTTTTGGCTCATATAAACGCCAATGATATCCTCGCCGCGCTCGTAAAAAGTCATGGCATCAAATGGTTCCAACCATTCATAATAGCCTTCAAGCGTCAGCTTATTCATATCCTCGCGCATGGCTGCGGAATGCATGATAAACGCTAAACGTTGGAGCATCTCCACCCTGTCACCGAGGTATTCCGTGGCATCCGCATCGTTCATTTTAGACGCTTTCATCATGCTGCCGAATTCCTGCATAAGGTCAATTTTAAAAAGCTGCTTGTAGCGGATCGCTGTCATCGCATTCGCCAACAGGAATACGCTTTTCTTATTCCCTTCAAAATCTCGAAACTCAAGCTCTTTGTACATGTTTACCTCCAAAAATAGCCGTGAGCGTTTACTTGCCCACGGCCGCAAAATCTAATCAGCCCTTTGTCGGCTGGTATACCTGATTAAACCATGTGCTGTATGCTGCGCTTGTAGCATCTGCCTTCGCTTTAACGATGTTTTTATCGATAGAAGCGTTGTAGATAGAAGTTGCTGTGATGGTACAGCTCTCTGTCTTCGGCTCGATGGTCTCATCTGTTGTTTCAGACGCAACACTCGGGCGAGTGCAAGTGCAATTGTACATAACATGGCGCACGGAGTTGGCGTCTCCGTCAAATTCGAACGCCAGCGCAAACTGCTGTGTTTTTGCGTCGGTATTCTCAATTAACACACCGGCACCATCTTCGTAATCGCCGAGCACGTCCGTGCGGAATGAATCCGGAACAAGAGCAGTCTCAAGGTCACCGGAGTAACCGTTGTTGCTTGTTGATACGTAATAATTAACATTGTCAGCTCTGAACTTATTTGTATCTCCTTCGGCATCCAGCGAAATAGATACAGCACCCGGCCAAGATACAAAGTCGCCATATGTAGCTGTTCCATCATCTGCGATTGTTGCCACTGCGTAGTGCACGTTTTTTAATCCAAATTTTACTTTATTCTTCGACATTTAAAATCACCTCTATTGTGTACATTGTTTCATATGCGTTCTGATCGCTGATAAAATCTTCTGATTTTTGCCATGTAAGCCCCTGTTCTTTTAGCACCGCCTCAATTTTCGACTCCGCGGCGAGATCTTTATTTTCTGCGTCGTACTCGATGTTTAGTGTTTCAACTTTCACAAAATTTTGAGAATCGGCAAAAAAGTCATCACTTTGTGGATAGTCAAAAATAATATACGGCGTTTTAACGACGCTATCATTTTCTGCAGAATAATAAGCGTAGTCGCATCCTATGGATTGTGCCATTTTGGCGATCATGGAATTTATTTCTTTATACGTCATTTATAGCCTCCTCCACATTTTTGACCAATTCACTTTCAAGATTTTCAACTGCCGGCGATACATGAGGGTAAGCTTTCGCGCTACCACTTCCGGCTCGTTTATGCCCGTAAAGATACGGAATTGAGTGCCCATTTTCAAGCAAATGTACCAAACTCGGCTTTTTCTTATTTCCGACGATTGCTTTTGTGAAAAGACGTCCCTTTTCGATTTCATAACCAAATCCGCCGCTGTAATCGCTTTTCCAGCCGTTTGCGCTAGCATTGCTTTTTATCTGTTTGGCGGTCTCTTTCGCGGTCTTTTCAACCGCTTCCGGGATAGCTCCTTTAACGATTCCCTGCCCGTATTCGTCAATCATCTCTGTGAGTGCGCTCTGGAGCTCTTCCACGCTTATCTTGCCACTCATGCTCCCGCCCTCGCTTCTGCATATAGTTCTATGCTGTCCGGGGAAGATTGAAATGTACGATAAACCTGTAGACGTTCCCCACGGAATTCAACTTTTTTTTCTTTTTCGTAATCCGCTGCGAAAATTGTGAATCGCCACTCTGCAGCGATGCCGTTCTGATTTGCCGAAAAGAACTCATTGGCCGTCACGCTGTCCGCTAGACAAAAGATCTCGCGCTTTGTCTCCTTTTTTTGAGTGATGCCGTTTTCGTCTTTTTCAGAATTAGATTTTATTAAGGTCAAAACGTCGTACATTTTAAAACTCCGTATAACTTCGATTCATGGAAAGCTGTGCTTTTTGCTCCTGATAGCTTGCAAGCCATGCGGAATAGTTGATCTGTGATGGTTCGCCAAAATTAAGCTTGCAATAAGTTGTGATGGCACGGATCAGAAGCTTGTCATTCACTTCATTGCCCGCCGCCAGCTCATCGTTCGACACTCCGGCGACGTTTAGATCCAGCTTAGCCGCCTCGATCAGATCCTCGAGCTCACTGTCATATGCTTGTGTTGTGATTCTAAGAGCTGCTCTTACTTTTTCTAACATTAGATTTTATCCTTTAAGGGATGGCCATCCAGCCATCCCCTTTATTTTTTTTAAATTAAGCTACTGTGATAACACCAAAAGCCTTGCTGTCTGCGACCTTACCATCTGCAAGTGCATAAGCTCTGTAGACAGTAGACGCTTTTCTAAACTCGGCAGAAGCGTCGGATGTGATCTCCGGCTCTTTTGCAAAGTTGAATACATATCCCTCTTTGAAGTTGCCGAAAATAACGCTCTTGTTTGCGGAATCTTCAAGGATCACCTTGTGACCAAGCAGAGTGTAGACCGGAGTGCCTTCGATGCCTGCCATGCCCTGATAAACAAGCGGACGCTTATTTGCATCTTTGAGTGCCATTACGTTGTTAAAAAATGTATTGGCGCTCATCACCCAGATGGCTCCGTCATGGTAAGCCCCGTCTACGCCTGCCATAGCTGCAAGCAATGTGTCGTAGGACACCTCTGTCCCTGTAGCTTCTACAGATGTAAGCACTCCTGTCGGCTGTGTTGCACCTGTGCCGTTAATGACTGCCGCATCTACCGCTTTAATCATCTTCTTGCTGAGTGTATCAACCAGCCAAGCTTCAAACGCCGGAATGCTCATCTCTTTAACGTCAGCATTTACTTCTACAGTCTTAATGAGCTTGTAAGCATTAAGTGCGATAGATGTCACTGCGTCTTCGGAATCTGTTGAAGCTGTTGCCATGTCAATCCAAGATGCATCATTAACTGCTGATGCTACCGGAATGCTTGCATAGTTCGGGAAGTGTGTTACATTGAGCTCTGCATAGAGCTGATTTTCTGCCAACTTGCCGTAGATCTGGTTAATTGTCTCTGTAGGAATAACAGCTTTTGCTTCTGTGATAGCGGCTCTTTCCTCTGCTGTGATTTCTTTGCCCATAAGATGCTTTAAATAAGCCTCTCTGTATTCGATAGAATTTGCGTCAAATCTCTTTTCCATTTTTTTCACCTCTTCAAACTTTCTCTTTTCCTGTCCCAGACGTCCGCCAGCGATAGCGTCTCTAAGTTCTTTCTTTTTGTCAGCTGCGTGTCTAGCCTCTTCAACCTGCCCGTCCAGCTGTGTCCTTTCGTCAACGAGAGCATTCAGCTCTTTCTCGGCTTCGTTAAGATCCTCTCTAGCCTCAAGGCCTTCGGAAAAAGCTTCGATCTTAGCATCAAGCTCCGCTCTCTTCTCCATTAATTCATCAATTGTCATTTCTGATCACCTTTTCAACTTTCAATTTTAAGATTTTTTTTCGAAGCTCTTTTCTCTGCTCTTCCAGTCGCTCCGCTTTCTCTACCTCAATCACTCCGTTGACGTAGTCGCGAGCCGATACCTGCTCCGATGTATTAGGATTCGCCGGGAATGCTACTGCGCTAATGTCGTAGATCTTGTCGATTTTTTCAATCGTCCTCGTCCTCGTGTCGCGGTCGTAGCTGTCTTTTGATACCGTAAATGCGAAAGACATTTTGGGATAATTCCCAACGCGAATGCTCTCAAATAAATCCCTGCTTGATTCTGTCGCGCCCAGGTTGGTACGATGATGTAGCCCACCATCGTCAACGGAAAGCTCAATCAATCCGTTTGATGTTCTGGCGTATACCTTGCCTTCGTGGTCAACTCGAAATACCACATCAGACATATCCGTGCCTTCAAAAGCTTCTCTTGCGATTTGTTCGTTGTATTCAACACCCGTCTCCGGGTCTTTCCACAAGCAATAGGGATCAAATGTTGATGCGTAGCCCTCTACAAAATAAGAGGGCTCTGCTCCATCTTCTCTTTTTTCAAAATTTATATCAAAAGAACGAAACTCTCTTTTATTCTTCATTTCCTTCTTCTCCTTCTATCTCTTCCGTGCTTTTATATTCGCCTCGGATTGCTCTGGTGTCTCCGCCCTCAACCGGTGCTAAGTTAAAGATATCTCTCGCTTCGTTAATGGAGATGACACCCCTGTCCATGAGGCTTGAGGCAACATTGAGCTTTTCAGTTGTGCTCATGTACTGCAAGCGGTTTGCGGTCAACATCACAAGGTTGCCCTCGCTCCGCTCCCTGGCTGTATATATGCACTTCGTCATGACATCGCTAAACTGAATGGCGAATGTCTCAATGGCACCTTCGTAAAATCCCTGCCAGGCATCTCCGTAAGCTTTATTTTGCAGAACATCCTCATTTACTCCGAAGTAGTTGTAAATGTTCGTTTGGATCAGCTTCATTTCATCGGCATCAACCTTATACGGCGTGCTGCTGATCTGCTTCACATCTTTATAAGTGTTGGGGAAAAGGAGCAATCCTCCAGCCTCTGCATCTGCGGAAAAATTTTCTTTCGAAAAACGCTTTCGCTCGTTCGCTAAATCTTTTGAGTTTGAAAAATTAGAAATCTGCGCCATAAAACGGTAGCTTGTTGAGTTCTTCACAGCATTTTCGATTCCCTGCTCATAAATGCTAATAAGGCTAAGAGTTGAGCGAAGAGCTCCGTTGTCTTCCCCAAAAAAATCGTCACGATACTGGAATTTAGTCATGATCCCGCAGGCTGTCAGCTCAACTGCTGCCTGTTGGCCATTTCCGAATGCGTATTTAAGAAAAGGTTCGCCGTTGTATTCTACAATCGTGCAGAGCGTTGGCATCACCGGATAAAACCCTGTGATTTCATCGTACCTCCCACGGATCGGCACAATAAACGCTGTGTTCTGCATGTCCAATATTGTGCTGAGGCGATATAGAAATTGGCCTGTTGTTTGCCACTCGTTCATGTTCTGCCGTAGCTTCCTTGTCAGCATCGGCTGTGCGGCACCGTTTATCTCAAGCTTAAGCTTAGATATATGCCTAGCTCTGGCGTCAATGGCGGCTCTTACGAGCTCGCTTTCATAAAGAGCACCGCCCCAGGAAGTAAACGCCGGTTGATATGCCGTAAACGTTTGAAAGCTTGGAGCTCGCTCTGCTCCAATATTCTGTTTTCCAAAAATTTTTTGAAAAAGTCCCATTTTTTTAATCCTTATTTTTAAGCTGCTCGCCTATTTCTCCATACCATTTTTGCCTTACACAAAAAGCATCCGACAAAGCGGCCATGCCGTCGATGTGGCTGTTAGGATTGAGCTTAATCAATCTAACTTTATCCTGTTCCGCGTCTACCTTTAACGCGGAATCCAGGAAGTGAATTTTTAGCAAATCATTGTCGCCTATATGCACGCGGCCATCTTTCATCAGTCCTTCCATCTCTTTTAGGACCGGAGATAGGTTGCTTCCCTGGTAAACGTCGTCCATGTGGAATCCGTACTCTTCCATATCCTGCACGAGGTATTGAGCACTGTAGCGATCATATCCCACTTGCAATGGTAGCACTCCATATTCTTCAACAAGCTCGACAAACCAGTTAAACACATCGTGATAGTCAACAAAGTTGTCGCCGGACGGCGTTAACAGTCCGCGCTTTACATACGCTTTGTATGGCACGCCATCTTTTGCCTGCGCTTCGTCTATTCTTTCCGCCGGTAAAAAGAATCGGCTGTAGACATATAGCTGGCTATCTTTTTCAACCACGATGCACGCGCTCGTAAGGTCGGTGGTTCTGGAAAGGTCAATCCCTCCGACACAATAGCAACCCCGTAACTCTTCCAGCGGCGGGCAAGGCGTCGAGCACTTGTTGACCGTCGTTGTGTCCAGCCATGCCTGTGAGCTGTTTTGTTTTATATTGCAATATTTCGTAAGGAATTCCGCTCGCTTAGAATAAGATTCCTCTGCAATCACAATTTCTTCCAGCAAATAATCGACGCTGACCGATACGCCTAAATTAGGGTTGCTTTTTTCTAGCTCGTTTATGTCATTCCATTTCTCGATGTCGTCAATCATGTAGAGAAATGGCAACAATCTTTTTTCCTTGGAGTCGCCCAGCAAAAAGCGGGTGCTTCTCTTAATCAGTTCGTCGTAAATCGAATCGTTGATGTATCCTGATGTTGACACCGATAGGAGTAATCCTTCGGGCCTTGCGCCCATTCCGGATTTTAAAACTTCGTACTGTTTTAGCCCGGCGTCACCTTGCCAGCTTGCTATTTCGTCACAAATGACAAGCGAGGGATTGAATCCGTCGGATTTCTTTGCGGAAAAAGCAATCTTTTTTACCGTCGAATTGGTGGATTCAATGAAAAGGTCGGTCATTCGATGCCTTGCCAAGCTTAGGAGCTCCGGTTCTAGCTGGATTCCTTGCCATATGTCATTGTAAATGATGTCAGCTTGGTCAAGCTTAGGAGCTATGTTGTAAATGCGCGCTCCATACCCTCCATCGATAAAAAAAACATATTCCGCAATAGCTGCGGCAAATAGTGATTTTCCGTTTTTTCGCGCCACGATCAGCACCACTTCCCGGAACTGGCGGCGGCCGTCCGCATCCACCACGCCAAATAAACAGCTAAGCATTGCCTTCTGCCAAAGCTCTAGCTTAATGAGCTGGGGAGCCATCACTCCCTCTGTGTGATGGCAAAAGTTTTCGACAAATTTGATTGATTTGTCCGCCTTCTTTTTATCGAAAAAGAAAAGCTTTTGCTCCAATCCGTGCACGATGTACTCGTAAATAAGATGTATCCATTTGCCCGCTGTAATCGTGCCGTCGTTTATTTTTTGGTAATAAGCGTATATGTAATTATTTGAGTAGCTTCGAGAGCTTGCTTTCCTGGGCATCAGCTGGCAACTTCTCCTTTATCTCCTTGTGCACTATCGTAAGCGATTTGATCGCTCTGTTGTATTCCGCCATGAGGCTCTTCACTTCGTCCGGATCAACCGACGCCGCTATCTGCTCCTGCCACTCTTCAAGCTGCACATTTAAAAAAGCATATTTAGACAACAGCGGAGAGATCAGTTCCTTCTCTTGTGTTGGTAAATTTTTGTATATTTTTTCAAGGCGCTTCTTCTCCGCCGCAATCTGTTTTTGTTCCATTAACTTTTCAAAAATTCGGTTATATATTTTTTTTAACTCCCCCCACCGGTCGTAGTGGGCCGTGCAAATTTTCGCGATAGGGGGGCTATCCCGTGTGAATTCTTCCGGCGCTGTCCACTCTGTAGCGTTGATCATGCTCGCGATGCATGTCACCGTGACACTTTCTACACAAAAGCTGTAGGTTGCTCTCGTTCAATGCAATGTTAGGGTCGTAAACGTTGGTCGCGTCGAGGTGTGTCTTGTGGTGGACGATCTCGCCCGCATTAATCAGCCCGTGCTCTAAGCAGCGTTCACATAGACCATGCTTCTTTTTGTAGTAAGCGTCCCTGCACTTCCGCCACTCATCCGAACGATAGAAAGCTTTCTGTTGCTCTGTTTTCTTCTTCATCCACTTTCCTTTCTCTATGCAAAAAAAGCATTGGCTGCCCAATGCTTTTTTTGTTCACCTATATTGTTACAGAAAGGAGGCATATACGCATGATGTAAAAAGTTAACCCAGGATCGTTCCCTTTCGACATCTCTGCATTACCACTTTAACACATTCCTATCTATTTTTTACTATTATCTTTTTTAAAGCGCGCCCGTGCATGGTATAAATGTATGGTTCAGAATAACCCATGATGCGAGCAATCGTATCCCAATCATATCCATCTATATACCTTAGTCGGAGTAAGCGTCGCTCCGCTGAATTGTCGACTGAATCTATTTCCGATTCTATTTTGTGGAGCATGGCTAAAATAGCGTCGTTCTTTTTATGCCAAGATTCAATCAGTTCCTCAAGCTTGGCCATGTCGTCCGACAGGTCGCCGTGGCGGTTTGTTTTAACTCTTTCGGACAAGCACATCGCCCTCGCCCTCTGCTCTTGTACGCTTGCGATTCTATCCTCCAACTCCGCCAATTCGCATTTTAGCGAACGGTACTCTTTTAGAGCTTTCTTCTCCACTTCTTTCTTCTCCTACTTCGTCAGCATCCCCGCCCCGCAAAAAGGGCAGAAGCTAAACTCTTCCATTAACATTTCTACGTATGTGTCACATACCGAGCACATATGCATCCCATGCTTAACCGGCATCCAGTAACCGTGCTTCTTTGGATCTACTCTCTCAATCTTCGGATCAGTCTCATCTCCTGTCACGTGCATCCAAAAATCCAGCCTCACTTCGGCGCACCTCCATTCCATCTTATGTGCATGTCTATTCCTTTCTCTTCCTTCAGAGCTTCCACGATGTCCGGCCACTCTATCCACCCGCCGACGAGTGAATCAGTGTAATGTTCAAACATATCTCTGAATCTTTCTAAGCGCTTTTTCCCGAATCCAAAAGCATCCACCAAAGCAATCATCGTCATGCTGGCAATTGTATCGCAAGTGCATTCCTTTACGATCCGTTCATACTTTTCACAAGCAGCCAACACGTCGTCCCTCGGAATCATCTGCGGGATTCCTGTTGCATTCCGGAATCTGCATTCCTCTCTCAGTCCTTCCAGCCCTTTCTTCTCTGCGATCTGCAGGGCGTAGTTTAAGCCGTCCGCCCTACCTCGCATGTAGTCATCTTTCTTTCCCATCGTACCTCTCCGGCAGTGGCATCCAAGCATTAACCACTGTTCCAATCCTGCTTACATCTTCGTCACCTTCGTCAAAAAAAAGCCCAGCCGCCGTCATCTTTCTCGTGGTAGCTTCCAATGCTCGGCACTGGGAAGTTTTCAAAGCTTAATAAAACATATTCGCCTACTGGTGGCAAACATTCCTCAATCGGAATCCAGCGTTTATATGCGCTCATGCTCTCACCACCTTTAACTTTATCGGAGACACGTCAAAATCGCTGTTCAGCACTTGAATTCCTCCATCACTCAGCCTAACCGCTAAACACTGGCTTGGACTGTTATACAACTTTTTATCTTTGCCAAGCTGTGTTTCAAGACATAAGCTGCCGAATGCCTTAATCCACGTTTCACCAGAGTAACAAAAGCACTCTCCGTTGTTGATGCTGTACAACTTGACCAATGTTCCATCAATGTCAATCTTCATTCTTTTCGCCCCTCACTTTCTTTATCCCATTTCTTTTGTAATTCTGCTTTTCGGTACTGGTATTCATACCACTGGTCTGTTGTGGTGATTCTCATAGACGTCGTTCTTCCTTGCGCCACCCAAGCGTCTCCGTACACCCAAGCTTCTCCGTACACCCAAGCTTCTCCGTACACCCAAGCGTCTCCGTAAACATAAACATCTCCGTACACCTGAGCGTTTCCGTACACCCTAGCGTTTCCG
>CAVITM010000031.1:0-15916 GCA_963645455.1 Moraxellaceae bacterium
TAGGAAAACTGATATTTTCCGCTTTGAATTCCCTCCAGAAGCGCCGCATCTCCATGAATGCGTACATACAGCGGATTATCTGCCGTATCGAAAGCACTCTTATGATAAAACAGCAGTGCATTTTTGGATATATCCGTTTCCTTTCCAAACAGGCGGAAGGGCTTGATACGCACCGGTAAAGCCAGCTCGTTTTCTGCAAGCTCCGTCACATCCGGTGCTGCCTCTTCCGCGGATACCTCCTGGGGGAAGAGTTGCGGCTCCTTGTAATCACCCAGAAGCGGCATCACCCGTCCCTCACGACCATTGGTCATAAAGGCACTGGTAAAGACCGCGTTGGAAATATAGATGCTGTTGGATGTCTCAAAGATTACAGGCTCTTCTGCATCATCCGGCTGTGCTAAAAGCTGGGTTCCACGGGCAAGCTCCACACCCGGAACCGTATCATTTACCAGATCAAACAGTACAAGGGCACTGGCGGGCTTTGCCGGCAGCAGGGAAATATCCAGCATATTCACAAACTCGGTGTGATATTTATCAATTACCTCGTTGTACATATCGATATTATCACTCATCTGCCCTGCAAAGATCTTTGCAATGGTCACACCAATGTCCGGATCATCCTCTGAATAATGCCACTCCGGCGTATAGGAGCGTGCCAGTTCTTTGATCTGTTCCTCTATATCCTCTGCCATGCGTCCATCGATCTGATCGCGAAGCTGGCTTTTCCCTGAATCACTCTTGTTCATCCTGCTCTCGCTCGCTGTCATATTGCTCTGATTCGTCTTGGTTAGGCTCATACGTTTCTTCCTCTGTCTCTGCATTTAAATAAAAGGGAAATACCAAATTGTCTCTCTGATTCGTCTCACTCACCATATAGTCGATATTTACGATCAGACATCCATCCTTTGTCTGTGTATCCATCTCAATATTCACATCACTCACCCGGGGTTCCTGGGTAAGTATCTGCTCGATCAGATCCCGTCGCATCATGTTCAATGCCGTGAGATTTGTATCCATAAATGTATATGACATCAGATTGCTGCCGTAGCCGGGTCTTGCAAACCGCTCCGTGCGCTGTGTCATCAAAATCAGATAAATGGATTCCTTTACGCTTTGCTCAGCAGATGATGTCATAAACCTGCCTGTCGCCGCATTAATCTGGGGCGGAAACTTCATGCCGCAGCCCAAAAATTTTTTATCCGGCATACAAAATGCTCCTTTCTTCCAACTAACCTATTTTAATCGGCTTTCCCTCTACAGTGGCCGGTCCGTTGCTGGAGAGTCCTACTTTTGCTGTTCCCTCAAGCTTTGTCGTAGCACCACTGACGGAGAATGTCTTCATTGCTTCCTGTTTGATATTGTTCATTGCATTCACACGAAGGTCTTTTGTCTTCAGCTCTGTCACGCCGCTGGAACCATTCATGATCAGCTCAATCTGGTCGCCCACCTTGATCGTCAGCTTGGTGGCTGCCAGCACTTCCATCTCTCCCTTTGTGGTATCCATCGTAATCTTATTTTTTCCATCCGTATCTGTAATCGTGATCAGATGCTTTTTATTGTCAAGGGTGATGCTATGCTCATTACCCATGGATTTTCCGGCTGTTTTGATGGTGATCTTGTCATTCTCCCCATCGCCTTCATTGTCCTCGAATTCGATGGCGTTGCCATTGTGAGTGACGATCCGTTTGTAGATATTCTTTTCATCTGAACTTTTGGATAAAAAATTATCAGAGGCCTTGGATACGGCGCCAATGACATAAGGACGCTCGATATTTCCCTGTTCAAAAGCCACAAGTACCTGATCGCCTACCTCAGGCATAAAATAAATTCCCCATTTTGAGCCGGCATAAGGCACCGCCAGTCTCGCCCAGCGCAGCTGATTGCCGGTATCCCGGGACGGCAGTGATACACACAAGCGGCCGGGCATGGTTTTGTCATAATTTTGTGCCACTGTTCCGACTACTACTCCCAGCACCCGGTTGTCCCCGGTATCTGTTTTGTTCGTCTGCTTTTCCGCAATATCATCAATAATCTCAAATAAACCCATTGTTTTTCATCCTTTTAAAAGAGTGAACTCAGTGCACCGGATGCCCCGGACAGCAGGCCTGACGCACCGCCTGAAGAACCACCCAGACCGCTGGCCTTTGCTTCGATGCGGGTCGTGAAACCGGTATTTGAATTCAGGCTATGTTTTACACTGACAATATAAAACAGGTTGTTGACCGGATCGCCCATATCCACCAGCTGTATGAAACGGCCAACTACAAGATCCGGAATGCCGGCAAATTCTGCTACCAGAGTTCCATAACGGTATGCCACATCCTCAGCCAGATATGCTGCCCGGTAACCTGCCTCCTCCTTGCTGTCTGCCGTGGGATCGATATAAACCCGCTCTGCCTTTTTAACAAGCTTAGAGGCATACCGTCCCTTGGACCATTTATTGTTCAGCTTTACGGAATTAGTGATCTGCTTTGCCTTGCCTACATCGGTGCTTCGCACCTCCACCTTTCCCACCAGACCTGTCACATTATATTCCACATCAATGCTTCGCATGCCGGTGGCCGGGGAAAGCTCCATGAGCACATCCGTAAAATTTTTTGCTTTTCGGAAATATACATTGCCGGCACTGACAAAAAATTCGTAATTATATTTTTTGGCTGCCTTAACCACAAATTCATAATCACTCTCGGCAACCATCTCCACGGATTTATCCGTAGCAGAACTGCCGGAGCTTCCCAGGCCGCCAAGTCCGCCAAGATCTCCCAAACCAGAAGACCCAATGGAGCCGCCGGAGGAATCACCCTTATCCGGCGTATCAACAATGGTCAGACTCTTGATCACTCCACGATCCTTCATCTCTGAATAAATCTGGGAATCGAAAATCTCCTGCACACCTTCTGAATAGCTCATGGCTGTCAGCTGCTTGGAATAACAGTTAGCCATCATGATTCCTTTAATATCCATGCAGCTCACGCGGATACCCGGATTCTCATCTTCCTGAAAGAAGAAATTGACATGTGAGATAAACCCGCAAAACACTTCCTTCACAGAAGAACCATAGCCAACGCTGATAGACACCTGAGCCCCCAGCATCACAAATTTTTTGACGCGGGAATATTCAAAAGCACAGGTATTCGTATTATAAGCGCCATAGATCACAAAGGAAGCGATCCCTGCCTCAAACCCGCTGGTGCTCTCGACCTCGATATCGCCAACAAGGAGTCCTGTTTTTGATTTGGAAATCTCTGTGCCCTCTACCTCAACAAGCACCAGGGGATTTTTAAAATTGTCATATTCTTTTTTTATATCATCATACTGAAGCTGCGCTGCCATAAATTATATCCTTTTTTATCTTTTAATATTAAGCAGACTACCCACCTTTTGTCCTGCGCTAACCAGGCTACTACTGCCTGCTCCAAATGCGCCATTGTAGGCCTCCTGCCAAAAGCCGAGACTCTTCGGTGATACTTTCTCGTCTGCGCAGATAAGGGAAAGCTGTACAACCGCACGTACCGGCACACCGGCGGAATCAAACATGGTATATTGGGACGCCACACGGTTTAAAACACCCTGGTAGCTCATGTCACCCCAGTTGAAGGTGATGCATCGGGTATAAGGAGAACGAAGTGCTGCGATAAGTCCCTCTACCTCCTCCTGCACCGTCAGTTTTGTCTTTGTGGCAGCATTGGTCACTGCCTGGGTCAATGCCTTCACACCGGAAGAGACAGTCACATTGGTCTTGGAACTTAGGAATGCGTCACTTGGATCCATCCGGTCAAACAAAAGCTTGACAGACATCTTTACATATACCGGCATTGGCATCATGACAATGTTAGCGGAAGTTCCCTTATCCTTGTCCTCTGCATTGTTGTAGGCAGTACTGGCAATACGACCGCCGCCGTAGCCTTCGATCTGCAGATCAGAGGGATTAAACTGCACCTCAAACTGTTTTTTCATGGCATTGGTATTGATTCCGTCAAAGGACTGAAATTTCTTTAACTCGCCCCCGTACTGAAATTCCGTAGTCATGGCCTTCTCTAACACATCCAGCTGGGTGCCATTAAGAGTCGTCTCTAAGGAATCCATGATTGAGAAATCCCCCAGGGAGGTGGATGCTGTTTTTCCGTTTGATCCCGGAATCGTGCCCTTCACAGACTGCTCGATCTGCCGAAGGTCAAAGATTTCTATGATTGCTTTTTCGCTTGATAAAAAATGAGCCATATGATCATCCGTTTCTGTATACTATAGATTGAGATTTAAAATGGAGTTATTCAGCAGCTTGGATGCAGTCCCTGACGCACTGGTAAATGTGGCCTCATTGGACTCACCGAATGCCTTTGTAAATGCCTTTTCCCAATAGGAATTCTCATATTTTGCCGACGGATCCTCAGACTGGCGGATCGTAAGCCGAATATCTCCACGAACCGGATTGCCCGACGTATTAAACATGGTATAGTGGGAGCTCACGTTGGAGAGCTCCCCCTGAAAGCACATCTTGGCCCAGAAAAAGAGCACATGCCTCGTATATGGTCTCGTCAAAAGCGACATGATGCCGTCCATCTGGGGCTTGACGGAATGAGTCCCGGTCCCCAGTGCCACCGCATTGCCAATGGTAAGTGAAGTATTGGAAAGCAAAAAGGAATCATATACATTCACCGAATCAAAAAGCAGCTGCACGGATAAGGTTGTCGCCACCGGCTCTACATTCTGCCGCAGCTGATTGGTACTGGCGTCACCCATATTCACCGGAGAGAAATTCATCTGGGTACCGGCAACTGTCTCCAGATAGATACTGGAGGGATTGTACTGCACCTCCAATGCCAGATAACCGTTATCCTCAATGGTGGCTGTCGTATCTCTGCCTAACAGACTCTTAAAGGAGGCCATCACACCCTGACCATCTCCTGACTCGATCAGATCTGAACGCAGTGCATCCGAATTCTCGATCATTTTCTCTACCGTCAGTTTGCCACCCTGGTTAATATTCGGTACGCATAAAATCGCTTTTGGAATATTGCCGGTGATCTGATTGGCAGTTTTTGAGAGATCATCTAAGGCATTGCTGCCTAAACTGCTGAAAAATCCCATCTGTCATCCTTCCTTTTCACATGTGGCTTTAGTAGCCTCTTCTGCGTTTTTCTGTTTCTAAGCGTTTCTCAAGCTTATGATAAATCTTTTCTGAAAGTGCCCCCAGCTCCCGCTGCACTCCCTGGCGCACCAGCTCACTGACATTCTCTGTCTGCTCTGTGATCTGCTGGGTATTGATATTGGTAAAGGTGCGCTGCGTCGTATCATAGTTGGTGACATTTTCACTTTGCCTATGAACCGTCTGCTGCGTCCTTCGATTCTCTTCAATGAGCTGTCGGATCTCTTCCTCGTCCAACTGCTCCTCTGCCCGCTTGTGCACCAGGGTCACATCCGTGCGCTGATCCTCATAAAGGGTCTTGGTCTTCGGCTCGGCCGCTGTCACCTCGTTCCAGTGCTCAAAGGCCTCCTTTGTCTTTTCATGGAGCAACTCGCTGGCCTCATGTGTCTCTATTGTCTGCCGATGCACCAGGCTGGCCTCATGCAGGTCACGGATCAGAACACCCGGATCACTGCTGATATTCTTCATCTGTGCACGCACTGCTGCCGGTGCTTCCAGATACTCACGAACCAGCTCATAAATCGTCCTGGTCTGCTCCGGAAGAACATTTAACGCCTGTGACAGCTGCTGCTGTTTTTGCTGCTGCTGGGTCTGTCCCTCCATCTGCAGCTGTTCCAACAGCCGGTCCGGATGCTCCAGTGCTAAAAGACTCTCGTTCCGCAGCTGCTGTCTGCTGTGGGTCTGCTTGGGACGCTCCAAAGATTCCTTGATGTTCTCCATCATCTGAAGATACTGGCTCTGTTTATTGATATTTTCCCTGTTGATTCTGGAGATTTCCTGTTCTACTGTGGAAAGATCCCGTTTGTCAACCAGCTGGGTACTATTCTGTTCGCCTTGATCAATATAGGTATCTCCCTGCTCCTGGATCTTTTGCTCCAGATGCAGCTGGTTTTCTGACTGCTGCAATGAACGCTCTGTCAGATTCTGCTGTTCTAAGGTCTGGCGCAGCAGGCTGTTATGAATATCCTCATGCTGCGACATATGCCGATCCAGCAATTGATTGACAATCTGTGTGGCATAATTTTCATGCTGCTGCAGCTGGTTGTTCTGTGTAATGGATGTCTCGTTTTCGATCTCATCCTGCTGCAGAATCTGATGAATCAGCTCCTGATTGGTAATGATTTTGTTTTGCTGTAAACGATTGTCTGTAGCTGTAAGCTGGGAGCGCTGATCGATCTGATCACTTCGAATCTGCGTCTCAGATCTAAATTCATTTTTCGTCTGCCGGGACTGTGTTAGGAAAGTCTCCTCCCTTTGATCACCGGTCTGTGTCACCCGATTGATCAGTTCGACCTGATTTTCCTCGCTTTGACGCAGCAATTCGTTTATGTTCTGATCACTGATCTGACTGTGATCCTCAAATAATCGGTTTAAAATCTGCAGTTCCTGGTGCTGAGCCTCCAGGTAAGCCTGCTGATACGTATCAGCCTGTGAACGGTTCACCGAAAGGTCGGTCTGCATATGCTGCTCGATCCGCTGCATGGTATTTTCCATGGTCTGATAAAGCGCATTTTGCGTATGAATCCATGTATCAAGAGTACGCTGCGTATGGGAACTGCGATTTTGATATACACGGTTGGTAAGATCCAAAAGTACTGCGGAATTGATCTGGCTTAAAATCTTCGTCTCAGTAATCTGATCTTCCGGAAGCTGCTGATCCTCGTAATAATTTTCCTGACGGTACAACAGGGGCACTGCTTCTCCACGTGCCTGTGTCTGCAGCTTCTGAAGCAATATATGCTGCGCGGTGCGTGTCTGCTCTGATAACCGAAGCTCCTGATTGGAGATGGTCTGATTTTCCTGCAGATTTTCGTTAAAATTTGAAACAACCTGGTAGATCGCAGCCGTCTGCAGCCGGTTCAAAATCTGCTCATGCAGATTTAATGTCCGGGACTGTTCATTGGTCTCATCCGTCTGCTGCACATGAGTCTGCTCATTTCGATAATTTTCTACCAGCCGGCGAAGCTCTCCTGCATGATTCCAGTAGAGATTGATCAGCTCATTTGTCTGATTCTGCTCCTCCTTGACCTGGCGCACCTGCTTCATGAATTCATTCACATTGCGAATGCCGATCTTTTGCAGGATATCGGTGATATAGACACGATCCTGATAAGTAAGCTGTGCGGATTCACTGACACTGATCCGGTTGATGAGGTTGTTGATCACCTCCAGCTTATTCTCCTGATGGGACGCTACATTGGTCTGCTGAAAAATATTCGTCTCATCCTCTCCACCGAAAAAATATTCCGGCGGCATCGTCACAACATGGAGCAAATCCTCCGGGATCAGCTGGCTGTTTACGATGGTATAGGGATCTGTGATCTTGTGATAAAAGCCTTCATGTATGGAAACATCGGGTGCTTTGCATTTGATTTCAATTGGTGCCAGGATCGTCAACATCCCGATATCCCCCTTTCTGCGGCTCTACGTATCTGTGCTGAACTGTTACGATTCTACTTTATTAGCTGCCACCGGCTTTGTTCCTTTTAAAAACTCCTCTACACTCTTTGCGCTGCGCACCTTGGGCCATATTCTCTGTTTTTCTGTGGGCTTCATTTCCTGCTTTGTGGCAATACCAACCTGTCTGCCATGTCCATCCGCACTGCGTGTAGAAGTGACCTTTTTTCCGGCATAATCCGTAATATATTGCGGCTTGTCCTTGACATTTTCATCGACATACATCTGTGCACGGGCTTCCATGTCCTGCTTGGAGAGCTCTGTGACGCCGTACTGGTTGCTCTTTGCCTGCTTGCGCTCCGCATCCCGCTCCATATTGGCATAATCCTTTTTCATGCTCCAGGATGCACGCTTAGATGTGGTGGAGGGATTATCCACACAGACCATCTCACGATAAGCGATAGTGGTGGTCTCCACCAAAAGGCCGGAATGATCCGCACTCAATTCTCCAAAATCCTTGGCGATGACCGTGCAGCCCGTAAATGTATAGACACGCTGCATGGAATCGGACAGATCCAGCACCCCATTTTCTCCGCTGCCCTGATAACGGCTCACCAAAAGAAGTACCGGCAGCACCAGCTCCGTGCCAAGAGCCAGAGGATCTAACATATCGATGCCCACATAGCGCTCCACCTGAAAGGTCATGGGCTTGCTGATGGGCTTGCGCAGCATATGCACATAATCGTTCAGTCCACCCTCCTGGTAGTACTCATACTCATTTTCACGGTGGAACACATGCACGGATTTGCATGGCAGGTTATAGATTCCCTCCACCTGAAGATTAAAATTGTAATTTACGAGCGGTGTCAGACCCTGATTGGAGGTCATATCCCAATCAAGTCCGCTGCCAAAACTGGTACCGTCGGATTCATAGCTCGCCATAGATTACCTTCCTCTCAACTTGTGTATCAATATCGATCCGGTTTCATTTCCAAAATACTTTTTTCCTTTGATTTCTTGGAGGGATTCAAGCTCTTGTTTATCTCCGATATCTCACTGCACCAGCGCCTGCGGCTCATATGATCAAGCTGCATCACCTCGTCCATGCCCCAGTGGAAGTAATAGGAGATAAATGACATTTCGCGATAAAGCTCCTCTTTCGGATACAGCTTTATCCCTCCTCGGTAAAATTTAACGGCACCTGGAAGATCTCTCCGCACTGTGGACATACACATTCCATGGTCGGCGGCTCAATGTCATTGATCCTCTGATACATATCCTGCAAGAATGCCAGATCTGCCGTAAAAAGCTTCTCGATAATATTGGCTCCCACCATGGGGACACCTTCCAACTCTGTGATCACCTTGCTGAGAATCACGATGGTAAGATAGGATGGATTGCTGAGCACTCTCGGATCACGCGTAGCGCTGATCTCATCTCCTGCAGTGGCAAGACGCATCTTCCCGTTTCGGTGCAGCTCTCCGTTTCCATCCATGTAGCCCTTTGGAAGTGTAAATTCAAATACTGTCTCCATATCAATCATCCTCTCTCTGTAATATTCATCCGGTCACTCGAAGTTCAGATTCCCCACCAAAATGAAACCGTTTGCTTTCACCTTGGTGGGAAACCCGCATCCTGCGGGTCTCCCGATCTGCTGCACGATGGAGCATTAACCCCTTCATGCAGCAGGACTGATAAATAAAAATTCTAGTTGGGAATTACCAGCTCTTCGTAAGCAATCTCTACAGACTCGATTGCTACATCACTGGTCTTTGCGTCCAGATCCGGAGCGGTGTACTTAGTTACCCATGCATTGCTGAGAATCCATACACGTGTGCCGGTAATGGCCTCAACCTTTGCCTGGGGAGCGCCACCATTGATATCGATCATCTCGATCTGTACGTTGTTACGAGGCATTTCACCACGAACCTCGCTGACGCACTCCTGAATCCATGTCTTGAATGCACTGTCAAGGGTATAACCAAACTTTAAGGTTACGTTTCCGTGCTTTACAAGTCCGGGAATCTTTACCGGTGCAAGACTGCTCGCATTGCCCTGACGGAACTCGATCACATCAACACTTGCTTCCACGCCGCTTACCTCGCTGAAGGCTGCTGTTCCGCTCACGCCATCAACGGTAACGAGGAAGTTCATTTTAGTCAACGGATATGCAAGTTGTTTTCCATTGCTTTCATATGTTGCCATAAGTTATCTCTCCTTTTCTTTTTCTCGTTCAAACCCTATCCTACTCTTCTGCTGCTTCTCCGCCTGCTTCTGCCGTATGCTGTGTTACACGGAAGATTACGAACTCAGCCGGACGTGAAGGAGCGATACCGATGTTGCAGATCAGTCTGCCGCTCATGATATCGTCTCTGCTCATGGTAGAAGGTCCAATCTCTACGAAGTAAGCTTCAGATGCAGAGCTTCCTGCAAGCATTCCGGTTCTCCACATTCCATCCAGGAAGGAAGAAATTGTCATGCTGACTCTCTGCCACAATGTTGCATCGTTGGGCTCGAATACAACCCAGTTGGTGTTTGCACGAATGCTCTCTTCTACATAGATGAAGAGACGACGTACGTTGATATACTTGAAAGCGGCATTGCTGCTGGCGGTCTTTGCGCCCCAGATGCGGATGCCCTGTCCCGGGAAGGAACGAATCAGGTTGATTCCCTCGGGATTTAAGATATCCTGCTCTGCCTTTGTATAATTGGTCTTTAAGCCGGTGCAGAATACTGTCTCGTTTGCAGGTGCCTTGTGAACACCACGGTTGATATCAGTTCTGGAATATACACCCAGTACTGCTCCTGACGGCGGTACAAAATCAGGCTTTCCTGAAGAGCGGTCAAATACCTGAATCCAGGGATGATACATTGCTGCATAAGTAGAATCGATCATGCTGCGATACTCGATCAGATCCTTGGTCTTGTACATATCCTTGGGCATATCGATGACAGCTACACGATTCTTTAAATTCTCGCAATGTCCAACCAGTGCAACAACAACCTCAGGAATGGTAATACCAGGTACTGCCATCATGCTAACCAGCTCGTTCTCTACGAAGGACTGGATACCGGTACGCTTGCCAGGACCGCCGTCCTCACCGATAAAGGTAGCTGCATTGACCTTGTTCATAGAACCGTCACTACCACCCTCGAGAGTGATCATGCCGCTGGTCACACCGTCGCCTAAAATAGCTGAAACCGGATTGGTGATCTCTGTCATGGGCTTTACGGTAACCTTTACAAGATCGCTGGCTGCCAGCTTGGTGCCGATGTAGTTGGGAGCTGCCATGTTGAAGCTGAGCTCTGCATAATTCTCTGCCTCGTCGTTGTAGCGGATGCTTACATCAACGGTAACCAGATAAGCAACTGTCTTCGGGATCAGGGCATCATCTACTACCTTACCCTTGAAGGGCTTCTCAAATACGATGGCATTATCAAAAATAGATTTGATCTTGTTGTACTCCTCGCCTACAACAACGAGGTCGCCCTCACGGAA
This sequence comes from Moraxellaceae bacterium, assembly GCA_963645455.1. Taxonomy (GTDB): domain Bacteria; phylum Bacillota; class Clostridia; order Lachnospirales; family Lachnospiraceae; genus W0P33-017. Next base: position 11,043 of record CAVITM010000031.1, read on the forward strand.
GCCTTCCGTGCTCTTTGCGATATAACCTTCGCCTGCTTCAGATACCAGCTGCATTTTCTTCTTGGTAACTGTATTGAAGATCACCTGTACACGGTTGCCCCACTTACCTTCGTTAGCTGCTTCTACAGTCATGATGCCTGCAGATTTCTTTGCAGCCTTTGCATCAGCGGGAACTACACGTGATACGAAGCAGCGGGTTCCGCCATTTGCGAAAAACTGCTCTACACTGTTTGCAAGATAACGATACTCACCATGAGTAAACTCACTTAAGAATCCACCGAACTGCTTGGTAAAGCTCTTAAAGCTTGTAACAAGGGAAGGTGCACCGATGGACGGTCCTTTTTCTGCTAAGCCTACAAAACCTGCAGTACTTGTTCCTACTCCCTCAATACTTCTGGGAGAATTATCATATTCTTCCACATATACACCGGGTGACAAATATTCAGCCATTGTATAGTTCTCCTTTCATTTTTACATGTTTTACGTACTTACAAGCATCTGTCCGGGAAATGTGATCTGTATGGTTCCCATTCCATTGGTACAGACGCATTTGCAGTCACTTGTCAGGCAGGGCTTTCCACCAATGATGGTAGACGGCGTGGTCGGTATCCATGCACCGGCTGTCATTGGCATACAAGGCTGCGGAGTCAGAACGCCCAGTGCTGCAGCTGTCGCTGCCGCCACCTGCGGATTCGCCAGTGACGTGCACATTCCAAAGGGCGAGATATTTACCAGACCCTGTGCATCCTGTATCGTGGCAGCCGGCTTTCCGCCGACTGTACATACTGCCTGTGATGTGACATTCAGATTCGATGGTGCCGCGCCAAAGGGGCACGTCAACACCGCTCCTGTTACTACGATTTGTCCCATATCCAAAGCTCCTTACTTCAGCATATCTTTCACACATTGATGAAAGTCTACCGTCTGAAACCGGTCTTCTCCGTTTACACGGTATCTGACCAGATAGATCAGCTGTGTGGCATCGTCTTTCACGCGCAGCAGATAACTGCCGTCCGGGGAAACCCTTCCAAATACGACGCGGGCTATGGGTGAATTTACGGCGAATGTCTCCTTTAGCGGTTCTTTGAGTTTCACTTCATTTGGGGGCATTTCTTCTGCTACTTCAAAATGCTCATAATGTGTGCGATCCTCGCTGATCAGTCCGTAATGGACATTCTCCATGTTCAGCCTTCCCTTTGCCAAAAATAGCTTAAGCAAGCATTTTTTTTCGTTAAATTCACTGTAGCTAAGGTTTGACTGTGCGAGGCTGACTGCCTCAATTTCCTCCAGGTTCCGAAGTGTACCGGTTAGTGAGCAGAGATCATCTCCCTTTGCGAGCTTCTCTGACGGTATCAGGAACACTTGCTTTAGAGGCACCACTTCATCCAGCTTTTCGTACTGTACGTTTATCACAGCGTCTTCATAGCCGTATACCTTCAGCGTCAGGGTATGATCCCTGCGCCCGGTGTTGATAAAGGCGAAATTACCGCCTCCTCTCTGGACCGGCCAGCACTGCTCTCCATCCGAGAAAAAACGTACATCACGTTCTTCTACTGCAGCTCCCGTCGTTGTGTCGACAAGCTGTATCACCAGATCAAGCCGGTGGCGGATCGTTGATGCTTCCACTTATACTCACTCCCTCCCTTCACCTGTGATGTGCAGTCCGAACGTTGCCTCTGCAACGCGAGGTGTATTGATGATTACCTCACTGGACAGGAATACCGGGGCCGCCTTGTAAAACAGGCTGATCTGATATGGTTTGTTGATCGCCTGCCACACCCTTACCTTTTCCTCCAGACTTATCTTCGCCTGAGATAGTACAATCGGAGGTTCTTGTGTGTCCAGCCAGTTCTGCAGCTGATTCGGAAGGACAGAGCTGTTGTCATTGACAATCTGCGCAACCCTTCCAATAATCTTTTGTATATCCGGCGCCTTGAGTCCCATCTGGGAGGAGCCGTTGATAAATACCATATAGTATAACCCATATGGTCTTGGCGGTTTTTGTAATTGCACCTGACCTCTTTGCATAAAAGGCCGCTGCGTTACTTCGCTTTCCTCTTTTACATCGTACAGATACAGTCCCACGATATAATCCACGTCCTGATCTGCCGGAGAGGAAATCTCTATATTGTTGGGCGAAGGGATCGGCTCCGGACACATCTTTTCCCGAAGTGTCCGGACGATATACGCACTCACATCTGATATGATAGTATAATCTGCCATCTGTCTACCTCATCTATGACTCATCTGTCAGTGTCTGGTACAGCTTTTCTGCCTTTTCCTTGATGCTCTTGGTCAGACATGCACTGTAATCCGTGCCTGCAATGTATTCTGCCTCGCAGTCAAAATATTCTTTTGCGGTGGCTTCATCGATATAAGGCACATTCTGGAATTCTACCTTGTAGGTGTCGATCTCCTTTTGTGTTCCGTCTGCCAGGCCGACTACCGATGATCCTACCCGGAAGCTGTAAGATTTTGCTCCATAGGTAAGGGTAGCTTCCTGCCTTGAGTCGCTGTATACATACCGATAAGAGCTTACGATCCGGTTGCCGATGATAGCCAGGGAAATATATTCCGTTTCAGAATGACCACTTAGCTTTTTGTATATATACGGACTATTCGCAGATGCACAGCGGGAAACATACTGTCCGGCCAATGTCTTGGCATTTACATTGCTGTATTTATCATAAAGCATATCCAGTCCGGCCACTGCTGCTGCCTTGTCCTTTGCATCCAGTTCGTCAAAGGAGCCGCCAAATACCTCTTCGATGGCATTCAATAGCATCTGCTCACTGAGGGTCGACGGGTTGTTGGCGCTGGTGCCTGATCCGGAGCCGCTGCCACTGCCGGAACCACTACCGCTTCCGGAGCCGCTTCCGCTGCCGGAACCATCAGAACTTCCTGAGCCACTGCCGCTTTCATCGCTGCCGGAGCCGCTTCCGTCACTTCCTGTTCCATCGCTGCCAGAGCCTGTAGCTGTGGCATTGGCCTGGTCATGGAGTGAACTCTCCTTGCTGGCTGTGATGGCTTCATCCAATGTCTTCTGCCATTTTTCCTTGTCTGATGCAGACAAATTCGAATCGGCAAGCTCATCGCTCAGCTGATTCAGTGCATTTTCTCCACCCAGTGTTCCAAGCATCTCCAGTGCGCTGTCCCATCCGGTTTTATTTTCTGCACTGATGGCGCTCTCTGCCGTCTGTTTCAGCTTTTCAATATCATTCAGCAGACCGGTATCTCCCAGTGCCACTTTTGCTTCAGCCTTCTCGGCTTCTGTGGCTGAATCAGACTGAATGATCTCATTCAATCTGGCCTCTTCCGCTGCGATCTTGTCGCTGGTATCTTCTGCCAGTGTATTGTATTGTGCCGCCAGCACCAGATTGTTGTCATCCAATGCCTCCTGCTGCTTTTGCTGATATTCCTCCAGCTGGTCTTTCAGCTGATCCAGCGTGGATGCCAGACTTGCATCGCCGTCGGCGATCCCTTTCGCCAGCTCTACCAGCCACTCTATATGGGCATCCGCAGATGCCTCTGCGTAGCTCTCAAAGGCGTCATCCTTGATTCCGGATTTCTGATTATTCGTCCATGAAATACATTCATAAACATAGCTCACTGCTTCCGAGGATGAGAGACGCTCTTTTTTCGCTGTGATCATGGACTCCAGCTGGCTACGTGCAGACTCAACGGATGTCTGATCACTCTCTAAAATCGACTGCTTTGCCGCGTCACTTCTATTTTCCTTGGCCGCTGCCTGATACTGCTGTGAAACACCCTGATGCAGCTGCTGGCTGAATGTATCCTCCAGCTCCGGCATAAACTCATCATTAATCAGTGCCAGCTCAGCGTCCTCATCTCCAACTACGCCATTCTCAATATTCATGGCATATTTGATATTATGCACAATGGAGAGTACATCCTCATTGGTGGCCAGATCATTGCCTGTCTCACTCAGATCCGACAGCTTCATGCTCTGATCATAAATGTAAGAACGAAGAACTGTATCACCGGATGAAAGCTTTTTGTTCTCGTAATTTGATAAGCTCTCGGTACATTGGCTGAGACTGCTTGAGACGCTCTCTGTCAAAGCAGAATCCGCTACAAAAGCCTCATCATCGTAATCATCCGCTACGTCATCATAATAACTACCGCTGGCGATATTGATCAGCTCATTGACATCCAGAAAATCTGTGGTGGACTCTGCATCTGTCAGACGGTCAAATACATCCGCACGTCTGGCTGCATCGATGCCATCCATCAGTGTCATGATGACCTGGGCCTCATCACTCATTTCTGCCTTAGAGTAAGCTTCGTAGCATTTCTGCAGATTTTCCAGCATCCGATCATACCGGTCAGTAGTCTCAGTATGCATATTCTGTGAGAAAAACTCCTGCAGCTTATCCTGCAGATATGCGGCAGAGCCTTCCAATTCATCCTCATCCTCATCGACAGTGTATTTGCCCTCATACACACGGCGGATGGGATCTAACTCCTCCAGCTTTAGAAGATCATAAGGATCCGGATCGTCAAAGATGCTGACCACATCTCCGGTCTTTGCATCCTTTGTCAGACCGTCTGCGCCGGTATAATAACATACATACAGATCGTCCAGCTCGGATTCATCCACCGGTGTTCCCTCGGATGTAATATCTGAAAGTCCGGAGGCATCTGTGATGTCATACCAGAGGCCATCTGCCAGCTCGGATTTGTAGTAAACATTCTGCTGCTGGGAATCCGACTGTGTTTCTACGGCCTTTTCATATAATTCATCGGTCAATCCCTGGATCTGAATCAGATGTGTACCGATGAACAGCACAGAATTTTCGATCGTATGGGAACTTTTGTAGGTTCGAAAACGAACCGCCGTACTTTCATCAAAG
>CAVITM010000032.1:0-15716 GCA_963645455.1 Moraxellaceae bacterium
GCAGCAGATCCGTGGCGCAGTTGTACTGCCTCATGGAACTGGTAAGACCGTAAAGGTATTGGTTTTCGCAAAGGGTACCAAGGTTGACGAGGCACAGGCAGCAGGCGCTGACTTCGTAGGCGGCGAGGAGCTGATCCCCAAGATCCAGAACGAGGGATGGTTAGACTTCGACGTTGTTGTAGCGACTCCCGATATGATGGGTGTTGTAGGACGTTTAGGACGTATCCTTGGACCGAAGGGTCTCATGCCCAACCCGAAGGCTGGTACAGTTACCATGGATGTGACCAAGGCTGTAAACGACATCAAAGCCGGTAAGATCGAGTATCGATTGGACAAAGCCAATATTATCCATGTGCCGATTGGAAAAGCGTCTTTCACAGAAGAGCAGTTAGCGGACAACTTCCAGAGCCTGATCGCTGCAATCAACAAGGCAAAGCCGTCTTCACTGAAGGGTCAGTATTTAAAGAGCTGTGTACTTGCACCCACCATGGGACCTGGCGTGAAGATAAACGTAACAAAGTTAGTTTAACAGCTTAGCCGTCACGAAGAGAATTTGCGAGTTATGCTTGCATAAATGAGCAGATTCTCTTTCAGTGACGAGTGAAGCGCCCGGGTTATGAGCAAAGTTAGCTGCGTAAGCAGCGAGAAAACGCCGCAGGCGTCTTTGCGAATGGCGCTTGCTAAGCTGTGTTACAAGGGTTGACAGCCAAATAAATAGGTGATATAATCACCGAGTATGTTGCCGAAGACAGCAGGTGTCGCAAGACGTAAACGCAAGTGCCTGCCGAGGAGAATGAAAAAGATTTTATTCTGCCCCTTCGCGCAATGCGAAGGGGTTTTTTCATACCTCATCTAACGCAATACAAAAATAATATAGGAGGTAAAAGATTCGTGGCAAAAGTAGAATTAAAAGCGCCCATCGTACAGGAGATTTCCGACAGCATCAAGGACGCACAGTCAGTTGTGATCGTAGATTACTGCGGACTGACCGTTGCTGAGGATACCCAGTTACGTAAGCAGCTGCGAGAAGCCGGAGTTACATACAAGGTATACAAGAACACCTTTATGAACTTCGCATTCAAGGGAACTGAGTTCGAGAGCCTGTCTGAGGTATTGGACGGACCGAACGCAATTGCGATTTCTACAACGGATGCAACTGCACCTGCGAGAATTATTGCAGACTTTGCAAAGAAAGCACCGAAGTTAGAGATCAAGGCCGGTGTTGTAGAGGGTAACTTCTATGATGCTGAGGGAATGAAGGCAATTTCTTCTATCCCGTCAAGAGAGGTATTGCTGTCCAAGTTACTTGGAAGTATGCAGTCACCTATCACCAATTTTGCTCGTGTTATCAAGCAGATCGCAGAGGCCGAAAGCAACTAGCGATTGGCAAGACAGAAAACAAACAAAAAATTTCAGGAGGAAAAAATAATGACAACAGCAGAGATCATTGAGGTTATCAAAGGCTTAACCGTATTAGAGTTAAATGATTTAGTAAAAGCATGTGAGGAAGAGTTCGGCGTATCTGCAGCAGCAGGCGTTGTAGTAGCAGCAGCTGGCGGAGACGGAGCAGCAGCTGAGGAGAAGACTGAGTTTGACGTAGAGCTGACAGAAGTTGGCCCCAACAAGGTTAAGGTTATCAAGGTTGTTCGTGAAGTTACCGGCCTTGGCTTAAAGGAAGCAAAGGATGTCGTTGACGGCGCTCCGAAGGTAGTTAAGGAGCAGGCTGACAAGGCTACTGCTGAGGATATCAAGGCAAAACTTGAGGCAGAGGGAGCTAAGGTTACCTTAAAATAATAGAGCCCAACCCGGGAATGAGCCCTACAGAGAGATCTGTAGGGCTTTTCTTTTCATTTCCGCATAGATGTGTTACAATGTCGATGCTGTATGGTCATAGATAGAAAGGATCGAAGGGACATGGCAACACTTCAGACACATGAGCTGTTAAAAGAGAAGCTCTCCCACGGGCAGGGCATGCATCGGATCACGGAGGAAGAAGGACTGGCGCTGAAAAAAGCGATCCTCGAGATTGCCATGGATGTGGTGCGCGTATGTGAGGAGCTGGAGATTCCCTATATGCTGGGCGGCGGTTCGGCACTGGGAGCCGTGCGCCATCACGGATTTATTCCCTGGGATGATGATCTGGATTTAAATATCGAGAGACGCTATGTGGAGAAGCTGCTGTCTGCCTTAAAGGAGCGCTACAGCGAAAAATATGTATTTGAGATTCCGCTGGAGACGGAAGGGTATTTAAGCTCCTTTATCCAGATTCATCGGAGAGACAGCATTTTTCGGGAATATTTGTGGCAGAGAGAGGATGCCTGCGGCATCAAAATCGATCTGTTTGTGATTGAAAATACATACAATGCAAAATGGCGGAGAACCTGGCACGGCCTTCGGGTGGATGCAGGATTATTTTTGCTCTCCTGCTACCGGATGTTTTTGTGGAGAAAAGAATATCTGGCACTGGCAGGCCAGGACAAAGCTGCCAGACGCAGCATGCGGCTCAAACAGCTGATGGGTATGCCTATCGCCCTGATGCCCCGCATTTTTTATCGCCATGTGCAGCGGCTGATGCAGGCCTGCGGGGATGTGGACTCTGAATATGTAACGATCCCCTCCGGCCGGCGACATTTTTTTGGAGAACTGTATGAGCGAAAGCAGCTGCTGGATACGGTGGAGATGGACTTTGAGGGTCAGAAGCTGCGGGTGACCCGGGCCTTTGATCAGTATCTGGGGCGGCTCTATGGTGATTATATGACGCCTCCTCCGGTGGAGAACCGGGAGCAGCATGTGCTCTATGAGCTGAAGCTGCCGGGGGAGATGCCTCTGCAGCGCCTATTAGATAAGAAGGAGACCCAGGGCGTGCTTTTAGACATGCTGGACTGTTTCGTCGCCTATTGCGAGAAGCATCAGCTTCGCTACTATCTGGTGGGCGGTACCTTGCTGGGAGCTATGCGCCACCACGGCTTTATCCCCTGGGATGATGACATCGATGTGGGAATGCCGAGAGCCGATTATGAGCGGTTTTTACAGCTGGAGCAGACAGATCCGGTGGCACCATACCTGCATGCCATCAGCGCGAAGAATGGAACCCTGTCCAATCCTTACTGCGAGCTGCTGCATATGGGCACCCGGCTGGAGCGGGAAACCTCCAGATATATCCGGGAGGAGTGCCAGATTTTGCATCTGTTTATCGATATTTTTCCCCAGGATGGCTGGCCGTCCTCGGATCTGGCGGCTCGTCTGCTGGCCCGTCATATGCGCATCTGCAGATATTTGATTTTGTGCAGCAGGGCAAAAGCCGGAAAAGGCACCACGGCTCTGCGCCGTGCACTGAAAGCCCCTGTCGTAGCGTTGGCTCATCTGATTGGTACCAAGCGCCTGCTGAGGCATGTGGACCGGGTGGCAAAGCACTGGGATTACGATACTTCGGAATATGTAGGAGCCATTACCTATGGGATCTACGGGCCAGGAGAGCGTTGCCTGCGCCGGGAGGTCGTGGAATTTTGCCAGGTGGAATTTGAGGGCAGAAAGCTGCAGGCTCCGGGATGTGCAGACCGCTACCTGCATCAGATTTACGGCAATTACATGCAGCTGCCGCCGGAGGAGAAGCGCAAGGATCACCGCCTGAAGGCCTGGCTGTATGAGAATTGACGCATAGAAAATAAAATGATACAATAAGGCGCGTTGTGAAGATGCGTGAAAGGACAAGGAAAAACCCTATGAAGGCTTTTGTAAAATCTTTTTTTCAGTATCAGTTTCTGTTGCAGGAGCTGGTCAAAAAAGGAATCAAACTAAAATACCGCAATTCATATCTGGGCATCATCTGGTCACTGCTGGAGCCATTGATGACGATGATCGTCCTGACCATTGTATTCGGTACATTGCTGCAGAAGAGTGATGATCCCACATTCCCCATCTATATTCTGTGCGGTCGTCTGCTCTACTCATTTTATTCCGATGCGTCGAAGGCGGCACTGACCTCGATTCGAAAAAATGCTTCCATGATCAAGAAGGTCTATGTGCCCAAATATATCTATACACTTTCCAGTATCTTATTCAATTTTGTGATTTTTTTGATCTCGCTGATCGTGCTGGTTTTGGTAAGCCTGGTGATGGGTGTCTATCCGACGCTCTATCTGTTGCAGGCGCCGCTGGTGCTGGCGGCACTTCTGCTTCTGTCAGTGGGAACCGGTTATATTCTGGCGACCTGGGGCGTGTTTTTCAGAGATCTGGAGCATTTGTGGAGCGTGGCCCTCATGCTGATCATGTACACATGCGCCATCTTCTATTCGGCGGACCGGCTGCTGGATAGCCACTGGGGCTGGATTTTGCGGTGCAATCCCCTGTTTTGCCTGATCGAATGCTTCCGTGATGCGGTATTCGGACGGTGGATCAATCTGGAATATTTCCTGTATGCGGTAGCTTTTTCTCTGGTCTCACTGGTGTTGGGACTGTGGATGTTCTACAAAAAGCAGGATGAGTATATTTTACATATATAATAGAGGTAGAGTATGGGAAAACATGCGTTGGAGTTGAGCCATATCAGTATGCGCTTCAACCTGAGTAAGGAAAAAACGGATACACTGAAGGATTATGTGATCAAGGCAGTGCGCCGCCAGCTCAAATTCAATGAATTCTGGGCGTTAAAGGACGTGAGCTTTTCAGTGGAAAAGGGCGACCGCGTCGGGATTTTAGGATTAAACGGAGCAGGAAAAAGTACACTTCTGAAGGTGGTGGCAGGCGTATTCAAGCCCACAGAGGGCACTGTGAAAAAGGTGGGCAAGGTTGCTCCCTTAATCGAGCTTGGCGCCGGCTTTGAAAATGAATACACCGGAGCAGAGAATATTTATCTAAACGGTGCCTTGCTGGGCTATTCCAAGGATTTTATTCAGCAAAAATTTGATGAGATCGTGGAGTTTTCCGAGCTGGGAGAGTTTATTGATGTACCGGTGAAAAATTATTCCTCCGGTATGCGCGCCCGACTGGGATTTTCCATTGCCACAGCTGTTTCTCCGGAGATTCTGATTCTGGATGAGGTGCTGTCGGTAGGCGATGCAAAATTCCGCAAAAAAAGCGAGAAAAAGATCATGGACATGTTCGATCAGGGCGTGACCGTGCTGTTTGTGTCCCATTCCTTAGAGCAGGTGCGGCGCCTGTGCAACAAGGCCATGATCTTAGATCACGGCAAGCTGATCGCCTACGGCGATATTGAGACGGTGGCGGATCAGTATGCGGCGATGTTAGATGACTGCACCGATCTGTCAAAACTGCCTGCGGCTGCAAAAAAGGAAGTGGAGCAGCGGCGCAAGAAGAAACAGGAGGCAGAGAAAAAGGCAGCTCTGCAGGAGGAAAAGAAATGAAGCTAACGATCATTATGATCTGTTCAGAGCGCCAGGCGGACAACCGCGTCAGCGCAGATTTTTTGAAAAAGGAATTGCCCGGGATTTCCGGCGGGGCGCAGCTTTTGATCTATGGACATGAGAGCGCACAGCCGGCCTGGGCAAAGGAGCTTTCGGCTGTAGCAGAGATCAGCTATGGACCCATAGACGGTCGGACAGACGCTGCAATCTATCAGGATGCTGCCGCTTCTGCCCAGGGAGATCTCGTCACAGCCATCTATGGCGGAGATACTTTTTCACCGGGAGCCTTGAAAAAAATCACTGCCGAGGCAGAGAAAAAAAGTGATGTGCAGATTTTTATGCCATACAAACAGCTGCCGGAGCTGGAGAATGCGGCCTTTGCCAGTGCAGAGGTCTTTGATGCCATCAGGGTTTTTGACCTGGCACAGACCTATTCCCATTATCCTTTTTATTTTGCAGGTACCTTTCTTCGCAGGGAAGCCTATATATCCGGCACCTGGCATTTGGAGTATGGGATCGAGGCGGAGCGGGAGTTTTTCCTGACCCTTTTGGCGCAGGTACGAAAGGTTGCTTATTTTAGCCGCCTGATCTATTTCGGAACCCAGGCAAAGGAAGGCGATCCGGTCTTTTACAAGGAGATCTACAATCCGGACTGGTATTTTCCTTCTATGGAGAATTTCTGGAAGCCTTATCTGGAGCACTGGTCACAGGAGCCTGGCGGTATTCCCCGATTTATCCAGTATCATTTTATGTTTACGGTGGCTTGCCGGATAGATGCAAACCGGGACAACCAGAACAAGCATGTCATCGAAGGCGGCCGGGAGAGAGAATTCCTGCAGCTGCTGGGCGGGCTGTTTTCTTATATTGAGGATGAGATTTTATTCGATCATCTGAAGCTTCCCGAGTGCAAGCAGTTAGACAGTATGCTCTGGGTCTATGGCATCTTAAAATACGGCGATGATTTTCGGATGAAAAAGACGTACCTGGCGGGAAAAGCACATTACGGTTATGGCACGGCGACCTTTGGACGGATCGAGAATCTGAAGACCAATATTTTGTTTATGAATGAGCACGACGACCTGCTTCATATCGACGGAACGGTGCATCCCATCCTTTTTGCCATGGCTGAGGAGATTTATATCCGCTACAACGGGAAAAAATATCCGCTGCACTACAATGAGCGCTACGCTCTGACCAAGGTATTCGGCGTGAGTGTCTACAAGCGGCATTCATTTGATGTGGATCTGCCCCTGAATGGACTCAAGGGCGCTTCTCTTTTTTGCGAGGCGGTGATCGAGGGGGAGACCATGGAGATCGCCTTTTCCTATGAATCCCATTTCAGCCGTATGAGCGGCGCCTTTTTAGAGAGCTACTGGTGCTTCGGAGCGGACCGGCAGTTTATGATGAAAAAGCATGAGAACGGCATGTATTTTACCACGGCCACGAAAAAGGAGCGAAGAAAGCAGGAGCGAAGGCTGCAGTGGGAGATGTTCCGTTCCTTTGACAAGCGGGCCTGGATCTTTATCGGTGTGCGGAATGCCTGCTTCCTGGCAAAGCCCTTTTTGAAACGCCGTCCCGTCTGGATGTATCTGGACAAAATCTACAAGGGCGGTGATTCTTCTGAATACCTGTATCGTTATGCAAGTGCAAAAAATAAAAAAATCCGCCACTACTATCTGATTGACAAGCATGCCACCGATTATAAACGGCTGCGCCGGGACGGCTATCGGCCTCTGGTGCGGGGCAGCATCAAGCACCGGCTGGTATTTTTGCTGGCAGATATGATGGTGATCTCGAATTCCACCGTTTTTGCCTTTAATAATTTTGGCATGATCAATTCCAGCTACGTGCGGGATATTGTGGATTTCCATGTCTGCTGTGTGCAACATGGTATGTCGGTGCAAAAAATCGCTGTGGCCCAGAACCGTTTGCGGGACAACACAAGACTGTATTTTTGTGCATCAAAGTACGAGATCGAGAATCTGTCCCGTCCGGTCTATGATTATGTGGGATATGATGCGTTAAAGCTCACCGGTGTGCCCCGGTATGACGGACTGGTGAATGACGATAAAAAGCAGATCATGATCAGCCCCACGTGGCGTATGCAGGCAGCAGTGCCGGTGCGTACCAGCGAGGGCGAGCAGCGTGACTACAATCCGCTGTTTAAGGAGAGTACCTATTTCAAGGTATTCAATTCCCTGATCAATGATCCCCGTCTCATTGAGGCGGCAAAAAAATATGGCTACCGGATCAAATATGTGCTGCATCCCATTGTCAGTGCCCAGGTGGATGATTTTGATAAAAATGACTATGTGGATGTGGTCCCGGCGGTAGGTGATATGAGCTACGAGCGGATGTTCTGTGAATCAAGCCTGATGGTGACTGATTTTTCAGGTATCCAGTTCGACTTTGCTTATATGCGCAAACCCCTGGTATACCTGCATCACAAGGACATTCCGCAGCATTACGAGGAAGGCACCTTCTTCTATGACACCATGGCCTTCGGCGAGATCACCCATGATAACGACGAGCTGATCGATCTGCTGTGTGAATATATGGCGAACGGCTGCCAGATGAAGGAAGAGTACGTGAAGCGGGCAGACGATTTCTTCTATTACAGAGATCGGGAAAACTGCAGCCGTATTTACGATGTAATGATGGAATATCAGGATAAATACATACTCAGAAAGGAGAAACAGGCATGAATATAGGTCTTATTTTCGCAGGCGGCGTGGGCAAACGGATGAACAGCCGCGTGAAGCCCAAACAGTTTATCAACGTATATGGCAAGCCCATCATCATTCACACACTTGAGATTTTTGAAAATCATGAGGAGATTGACGCCATCGTGGTTGCCTGCCTGGAAAGCTGGATTCCTTATTTGGAGGAGCTGTTGGAGAAATTCAACATTAAAAAGGTTAAAAAGATCGTGCCCGGCGGTGCATCCGGACAGGAGTCCATCTATCACGGACTGCTGGCTGCCAAGGAGATTGCAGGGGATGAGCCTTCCATCGTGCTGATCCATGATGGTGTGCGGCCGCTGATCCATGCAAAGACCATCTCAGATAATATTGCCTGTGTGAAGGAACACGGCTCTGCCATCACCAGTGTCAAGGTGAAGGAGACGGTACTGGTGGTATCGGAGGACAATTCCATCGACAGTGTGCCCCGCAGAGAGGATACCCGGCTGGCCCGGGCGCCCCAGAGCTTTTACCTGGATGAGATTTTGGAGGCACATAACAAGAGCATCGCCGAGGGACTGCCTGGCTTTATCGATTCCTGCTCCATGATGCAATATTATGGAAAGAAGCTTTATCTGATCGAGGGTCCCCAGGAAAATATCAAGATCACGACACCGGATGATTTTTATACCATGCGTGCCCTGTTAGATGCCAAGGAAGAGGCACAGATCTATGGTCTGGAGGAATAGATCCATGAGTGAGAATAAGATTTTAACAGAAGATTTTCAGGCCATCGCAGACAGCGAACTTCCCTGGGAGGAATTCCGCGGGAGATCTTTTCTGGTGACAGGAGCTACAGGACTGATCGGTTCCCTGCTGGTGCGGGCGCTGCTGTACTGCAATGAGAAAAAACAGCTGGGAATCCGTGTCTATGCGCTGGTGCGCAATGTAGAAAAAGCAAAAAATATTTATGGAGCAGCCTGTGCGCCTGAGTATGTGGTGGCAGATTTAGAGCGGGATGAGATCGCCCTGGATGGGTCGGTGGATTATGTGATCCATGCGGCAGCAGTCACTACCTCAAAGCTGATGGTGTCCGATCCGGTAGGCACGATTCATACGGCTATCGACGGTACGGAAAAGCTGCTGCGGCTGGCAGTTGAAAAAAAGGTCCGCTCCTTTGTCTATATTTCTTCCATGGAGATTTACGGACAGCCGTCTCTGGATGGAAAATGTGGCGAAAAGGATCTGGGCTATGTCGACATCGCAAATGTGCGCAGCTGCTATCCTGAGGGCAAGCGGATGTGCGAGTGCCTGTGCAATGCCTATGCATCCCAGTTTGGCCTTCATGTGGTGAGCGCCCGGCTGGCACAGACATTTGGAGCCGGCATTCTTCCCACGGAAAACCGCGTGTTTGCCCAGTTCGCCCGCAGTGCCATGCGGGGTGAGAATATTGTGCTGCATACAACAGGGGAATCAGAAGGCAATTATATCTATACCGCCGATGCGATCCGTGGAATTTTGCTGCTGTTGTGCAAGGGAGCTAGTGGCCAAGCATACAATATCGCCAACGAGGAGAGCCATACCACGATCCGCGGCATGGCTGAGCTGGTGGCCGGGGAAGTGGCAGACGGTGCCATCAAGGTAGTGATTGATATTCCGGCAGATGCGGCATCTCTTGGCTATGCGCCTCCGGTGAAGCTGTGGCTGAGCAATGAGAAGCTTCGGAGTCTTGGCTGGGAGCCCACCGTGGGATTGGCGGATGCTTACCGGCGGATGATTGCGTTTATGAAAGAACAGGCATAGAGTTGCCTTTGAAATGAAATAAGGAAGTGTAAAGAACCATGAGACGAAAAAGTTGGATGAGACTTTTAACCGGCGTATTATTTTTACTGCTTGGACTGTTTGCAGGAAATTGCGCGGATACCTATGCGGCAGATACGGAGATGACGCTGCATGGCATTTATCTGGGAGAAAATTCCAAGGGAGATGCGGTACTCTTGGAATCTAAGGGCGAATATCTGCTGATGGATATCGGCATGTATTACGGAACCCCCTATGTGGCGGAGGAGCTTTTGGATCTGGGAATCGACCATGTGTCCGTCTACTTCAGCCACCTGCATATGGATCATATCGGATCCAGCGGTTCCTGGGAGCTTACGGACGGGCTGGCTGAATTGATTGATGAAGGCATCACCATCGACAAGCTCTATCTGCCGGCAGAGAATATCGCACCCCGCTCCAAAAATAATCCGCGCCGCTACAAGATCCTGCAGGAGTACGCCCAGGATAAGTTCCCGATTCAGTATTTAAAGATCGGAGATACTATTCAGGTGGGTGATGCAGTAGGCGAAGTGATCGGGCCGGTAGGGGAGACTGAGCTGTCTCTCTATAAGGAGAACGGGGATCTGCAGTACGGAACCTACGAGAACAATTGCAGTCTCGTGACCATCTTTACATGTGGAAATACCAAATATTTTACAGCAGGTGATATTGCCCAGGAGGAAGAGGCGCTGCTGGTGCGCCGCTACGGAGAAGAACTGGACTGCGACATCATGAAGCTCAACCATCACGGACAGGGCAAGACAAATACCGAGGAACTTTTAAAGTATGTGAGCCCTACCTTCAGCTTTACGACAACCCCCAGCTATGAGCCGAAAAAAGCCAACGGCAAGTGGAAAAATTACCGTGCCGTTGCCCGGGCGGAGGAATATGGCATCAATTATATGATCCAGCCCAACCGGGACAATATCGTGATCGAGGTAAAAAATGACAAGATCACCCTCTACCGCGGCGAGGATGCCTACACCGGCAAAAAGATGAAGGGCTGGGTGACGGTGGCAGGCGCCGATGGAAAATATCATGACACGGACTGCTTTTATCTGGACAGTGACGGCAAGCCTTTGACCGGTATCCAGAAAATCGACGGCGAGTATTATAATTTCGGAAACGGCGGCCGCATGGTTTACGGCAAATATAAAAAGAGCGGCTACAGCCCGTGGAATACGGACGAGAATGGCACCCGCGCCTATCTGCTGGATGAAGAGGAACATGCAGTCATGCAGGTGGGCTTTTCCCGCATCGGCGAATTCCGTTACTATTTTGATTCCGACGGCTACCGGCTGGAGCCTGAGGAGGAAGACGTATTTACTACGATTAAAGGCAAGCGGTATGTGCTGGAGAGTGACGGCGCCCTCCGGACGGATGAGCTCATCGATATGGAAGACGGCACCTATTATCTGAATAAAAAGGGTCAGGTCGTCGAAAATGAGATGGTGGATTTCTACGGAACCCTTTATCTGTTTGATGAAAATGGACGCATGATCGGAAACGACGGAAAACGGGATTTCTACGAATTTAACGGTCAAATGTATGCCATCGATGGAACGGGTGCGGTTTATGCAAACCGTTTTGCAACGATTGACGGCGTCCGGTATTACTTCGATGAGAACGGCATTTTTGTAACTGATCAGATCGTACAGGTGCGGGGCGCTTCCTACTATCTGGACGAAGACGGCTATATGGTTACAAAACAGCTTGTTAAGGTGGACGGAAAAAAGTACTACTTCGGTTCAGACGGAAAAATGTACAAGGATCGAAGTTTTAAGCTGAAGAACGGAAAGAAATACCGCGCAGATGAAAAGGGCGTGGTGAAGGTTGTAAAGAAGGTAAAGAAAAAGAACGTAAAAAAAGAAAAATAAATTAGTCATTGACTCGACCTGTCGTTTGTGGTATTATGTATGGTGCTTTATTGTGGTAAATAGGCTATTTCTGCGCTCTTTTTGGCGTAGAAGGGCCTCAATATGAATACGAGAGGTGAAACGTCAATGGAGAAAAACAGAATACGTCCGGTGCAGGCTGGTAAAAGCATGCGTATGAGCTACTCACGACAAAAGGAAGTTCTCGAAATGCCCAATCTCATTGAGGTACAGAAGAACTCTTATCAGTGGTTCCTGGACGAAGGTCTAAAAGAGGTGTTTGCGGATATCTCTCCCATTACGGACTATAGCGGAACGCTGAGCCTGGAATTCGTGGACTTTACGCTGTGCGCAGACGATGTAAAGTATACGATCCCTGAGTGCAAGGAGCGTGATGCAACCTATGCAGCACCTTTAAAGGTAAAGGTTCGTCTGTACAACAAGGAGACAGAGGAGATCAACGAGCACGAGATTTTCATGGGCGATCTGCCGTTGATGACTGAGACCGGTACGTTCGTGATCAATGGCGCAGAGCGTGTTATTGTCAGCCAGTTGGTCCGCTCGCCGGGTATCTACTATGGAATTGCCCGTGATAAGGTAGGAAAGACCCTGTATTCCTGTACCGTTATCCCGAACCGCGGTGCGTGGCTCGAGTACGAGACAGACTCCAATGACGTATTTTATGTTCGTGTAGATCGAACGAGAAAGGTGCCCATCACGGTGCTCATCCGTGCACTTGGCATCGGCTCCAACCAGGAGATTATAGATTACTTCGGCGAAGAGCCGAAGATCGTGGCCAGCTTCGGAAAGGATGTTTCTACCAATTACGAGTCTGGTCTGTTAGAGCTGTACAAAAAGATCCGCCCCGGCGAGCCACTGACGGTAGAGAGCGCAGAGAGTCTCATTTCTGCCATGTTTTTTGACCCCCGCAGATATGACCTCGCCAAAGTCGGACGTTACAAGTTTAATAAGAAGCTTTCCTTCAGAAACCGCCTCCGGGGACAGGTGCTGGCAGAGGATGTTTTGGATCCTTCCACCGGTGAAGTGCTGGCAGAGGCAGGCACGAGACTGAACCGGGCAAAGGCTGAAGAGATTCAGAACGCAGCTGTCCGTTATGTCATGATCCAGACAGAGGAGCGCATTGTCAAGGTGCTTTCTTCCATGATGGTAGAGCTGGGTGCCTGGGTGCCGGAGCTTTCTGACAAGGCAGCACAGAAGGAGCTTGGCATTACCGAGCTGGTATACTATCCGGTCTTAAAAGAGATCTTAGAGGAGTATACCGATTTAGAGGATATCAAGGAAGCCATCAAGCGCCGTGCCCATGATCTGGTTCCCAAGCATATCACAAAAGACGATATTTTTGCTTCTATTAATTATAACATGCATCTGGAGTGGGGCATCGGCAATGACGATGATATCGACCACTTAGGAAACCGTCGTATCCGTGCGGTAGGAGAACTTTTACAGAACCAGTACCGTATCGGTCTCTCCAGACTGGAGCGTGTGGTCAGAGAGCGTATGACGACTCAGGATCTGGAAGGTATTTCCCCCCAGAGCCTGATCAATATCAAGCCTGTGACGGCAGCGGTCAAGGAGTTCTTCGGATCCTCCCAGCTGTCCCAGTTCATGGATCAGAACAACCCCCTTGGTGAGCTGACTCACAAGAGACGTTTGTCTGCATTGGGACCCGGCGGTCTGAGCAGAGATCGTGCCGGATTCGAGGTGCGTGATGTCCACTATTCACATTACGGACGTATGTGCCCCATTGAGACACCAGAAGGTCCTAACATCGGTCTGATCAACTCACTGGCATGCTATGCCCGGATCAATGAATACGGCTTTGTAGAAGCACCCTACCGTAAGATTGACAAGACTGATCCGAGAAATCCCCGTGTCACCGATGAAGTTGTATATATGACTGCGGACGAGGAAGACAATTATCATGTAGCCCAGGCCAATGAGAAGTTGGACGCAGAGGGTCATTTTGTGCGTAATTCCGTATCCGGTCGTTACTTAGACGAGACCCAGGAATACGACAAGACCATGTTTGATTATATGGATGTCTCCCCCAAGATGGTATTCTCTGTGGCTACCGCATTGATCCCCTTCCTTCAGAACGATGATGCCAACCGTGCGCTGATGGGTTCCAACATGCAGCGTCAGGCCGTTCCGCTTTTGACCACTGAGGCACCTGTAGTAGGTACCGGTATGGAGCCGAAGGCAGCCGTGGATTCCGGTGTCTGTGTCATCGCCAAGAAGGCCGGTGTCGTAGAAAAGTCACAGTCCGATGAGATCTGGATCAAAAATGATGACGGAACCACTTCAAACTATCGGCTGACCAAGTTCTCCCGAAGCAACCAGAGCAACTGCTACAACCAGCGTCCCATCGTTTTCAAGGGTGACCATGTAGAGGAAGGCGAAGTGATCGCTGACGGACCGTCTACATCAGAAGGCGAGCTTGCACTGGGCAAGAACCCGCTGATCGGTTTTATGACCTGGGAAGGATATAACTACGAGGATGCCGTTTTGCTGAGCGAGCGTCTCGTACAGGATGATGTATATACCTCTGTGCATATCGAGGAATACGAGGCAGAGGCACGTGATACCAAGCTTGGACCCGAGGAGATCACACGTGATGTACCGGGTGTGGGCGAGGAAGCATTAAAGGATCTTGATGAGCGTGGTATTATCCGCGTCGGCGCAGAGGTTCGTGCCGGTGATATTTTAGTTGGAAAGGTAACGCCCAAGGGCGAGACCGAGCTGACAGCAGAGGAGCGTCTGCTCCGTGCCATCTTCGGTGAGAAGGCACGTGAGGTTCGTGATACTTCCCTGAAGGTACCCCACGGTGAGTATGGTATCGTGGTAGCAGCCAAGGTATTTACGAGAGAAAACGGAGATGAGTTATCCCCCGGTGTGAACCAGGCTGTCCGCATCTACATCGCACAGAAGAGAAAGATCTCTGTGGGCGACAAGATGGCAGGCCGTCACGGAAATAAGGGTGTGGTTTCCCGTGTGCTTCCGGTAGAAGATATGCCTTTCTTACCCAATGGACGTCCTTTGGATATCGTATTGAATCCCTTAGGTGTGCCCAGCCGTATGAATATCGGACAGGTCTTAGAGATCCATCTGAGTCTGGCAGCAAAGGCACTGGGCTTTAATATCGAGACACCGGTGTTTGACGGCGCGAGGGAGATTGATATTCAGGATACCCTGGAGCTGGCAAACGACTATGTCAACATGCCCTTTGATAAAGAAGAGGCAGAGGCTGAAGGAAAAACAGAAAACTTCTATGATAAATACAAGGACACCCTCTTAGAGGATGTGATGGAGTACTTATCCGACCACAGAGATCACAGAGAGCTGTGGAAGGGTGTGCCTATTTCCAGAGACGGAAAGGTACAGCTGCGTGACGGACGTACCGGCGAGCCTTTTGATTCACCGGTTACCATCGGTCACATGCATTACCTCAAGCTGCACCACCTGGTAGACGACAAGATCCATGCCCGTTCTACTGGCCCTTACTCTCTGGTTACACAGCAGCCGCTGGGTGGAAAAGCACAGTTCGGCGGACAGCGTTTCGGAGAGATGGAGGTATGGGCTCTGGAGGCATATGGTGCATCCTATACGCTGCAGGAGATTTTGACCGTGAAGTCCGATGATGTCATTGGCCGTGTCAAGACCTACGAGGCCATCATCAAGGGTGACAATATTCCTGAGCCGGGTATTCCCGAGTCCTTCAAGGTACTCTTAAAGGAGCTGCAGTCTCTGGGTCTGGATGTCAAGGTGCTGGATGAGAACCGTGAAGAGGTTGAGCTGATGGAGATCAGCGAATATGGCAATACGAACATCAACTCGATCATCGGCGACGACAAGGATTTTGCATTTGAAGACAGCGAGAGCTTTGAAAAACGCGGCTTCTCCAAGGTAGAGTTTGACGCAGACAGCGAGGAGCTGGTAGCTGTTGAAGAGGATGAGAA
>CAVITM010000033.1:0-15079 GCA_963645455.1 Moraxellaceae bacterium
GATAGGATCATCGCTGTATTCACGGAGCCTGATGGCAGAAAATTCGATGGGCTCGGTGTTCTTTTTGATCATGCAGGGAGAAAAATTTCCTTCCTTTATATCCGAAAGGAGCCAGAAAAATTCGTTGGCGAGATGGAGCTTTTCGTCGTCGCCCAGGCTGGCAGTGGGGGCATCTGCATCCAGTCCGCTACGGTAGCATACTTCATTTGCAACGGTAGGGCTGATGCCGGTGTAGGTCTGATAGAGGGCTTTCGCCAGGGTATCCGGGCGGCTTAAGGCCTCCGAAACGATGGATTCCGCAGTCGCAAGGAGCGGATCCTTTTTTTCCAGTGTGTTTGGAATAAAATAGTCCCGGCCCGGAAGCACCTCCCGGACGGAGCTGACCGATGCCGGAATATGCTTGATGCTGTCGATGATGCGGCCGTCCTCGTCACAGAAGATGATATTGCTGTGCTTGCCCATAAGCTCGATGATGAGACGTTTCTTTTTCAGATCTCCCAGCTCATCCAAATGCTCGATATCAAAGCAGATGATTCGCTCCAGGCCGGGCTGGGAAATATCCGTGATCTTGCCGTTGGCGATGAATTTGCGCAGCAGCATGCAGAAATTCGGCGCAGTCATGGGACTGGGCTGGTTGGTGGCGGTCAGATATGCAAAGGGCAGGGAGGCACTGGCAGAGAGAAGCAGCCTCTGCTGTCCACTGCCGCCTTTGATGGTCAGCAGCAGTGCGTCCGGCTGGGGCTGCGCAATCTTGCTGATCCGTCCATTTAAAATGGTTCCCTTTAGTTCCTTTATAATATTTGCAACGACAATTCCGTCAAAAGCCATAGGTTTGTCCTCCAAAAATAGATTTCCCGTCTATTTTAATGTGGGAGGAGCAGGAAAGTCAAGCTTCCAGGGGGAGATCCTCGGTTTTCTGGAGATAATTGCCACTGTGATTTTTGCAGGCCTTTTTTGTGAGGGCAATCTTATAGGAAAAATCATTCATGCTTCGGACGCTGAGCTTTTCATTTGTAAAGAGGGCACCAGAGAGTGAAGCAAGAGGGAAAATCTCCGGCTTTCCCTGGCGATTTTGCGAGTGAATGCAGCCGTTTTTAAAATCATCTTCGTTGTAGAGTTCCTTGAGACATAGGGAGAAGGTTTCGGTGATGCGGGTAAATATCTCCTCCAGATTGTAATCATTTGAAATGATGACAAAGTCATCCCCGCCCACATGTCCAATGAATTCGCCGTTGTGGCAGGCATCTTCCATACAGCTGGCGACTGCCTTGATCATAATATCCCCATTTTCAAAGCCGTATACATCGTTGTAGGATTTGAAATTGTCCAGATCCAGATAGAGGATGGAAAATGCTTCCTTGGAAAACAAATGACTGGAGATGCGGTGCTCAATCTGTGTATTTCCGGGAAGATGGGTCAGGGGATTGGTGTCCATGGCTCGTTCAACCTGTATGGACACGGAGGCTTCCAACAGATCCTTGACGGTTACAATGCCGACGTAGCTGCCGTTATCAGAGACAATAATCGCATCGTAGAGTCGGTTTTTCGGGCGGATCAGAGCCAATCGGGCAACTGTCTCGATGGGCATTCGCGAATCCACCTCCAGATAATCCTCGTGAAACAGGTCGCCTACGTTGCGTTTGCTGTAGAGGGAATAGCCGTATCTGCCGCCGAAATATTCATTGATCCGCTGCTTGGTCACCAGGCCGCGAACTTTTTGCTCGTGGTCTACGACGCAGATTTCCGTGAGCTCCGGCTGCTTTTGCATAAATTCATAGACAGCAAGTGCTTTGGTATCGTAGGTGGTTGTGCCAAGCCGCTGACAGATGCTGCCTACGTTGCCAAAAAAGCTGGGCGCTTCCTCATGAATGGTGGTGGTTTTATTTTCTAGCTGGATGATGGAGAGGAGCTCCTTC
Organism: Moraxellaceae bacterium; assembly: GCA_963645455.1. Taxonomy (GTDB): domain Bacteria; phylum Bacillota; class Clostridia; order Lachnospirales; family Lachnospiraceae; genus W0P33-017. Next base: position 1,917 of record CAVITM010000033.1, read on the forward strand.
GGAAGGGGGCTTAATTGTTCGTTTGGACGGCCTAAAAAATAGCCCTGACCGTAATCCACCCCCAGCCGGATCAGCTGGACCAGTTCCTCCTTTGTCTCGATTCCCTCTGCAATCAGACAGATTTTTTCGCTGTGACAGAATTTGACCAGCCCCTCCACTAAGGATCGTTTGACGGAATTTTCATGAATGTTTTTGATCAGTGAAATATCCAGCTTTACATATTTAGGATGCAGGAAAAAGATTCGGTTAAAATCTGCATAGCCTTTGCCGAAATCATCGATGGCGATCTGATAATTTTGTTTTTCGTAGTGATTGACGACCTTTTGGAACAGGTGGATTTCGTCGATATTTGAGCGCTCACACACCTCAAAGACGATATTATCGGGACTGATATTGTATTGCTCCAGGTACTGCAGTGTCATGCCGGCCTGGAAGCGCTTGTCGTTAAAAATATTCGGATCGATATTTAAAAAGAGCTTTTTGTCAGATAGCTTGTTTTTGACGGCCTTCAGGGCTTTTTTTCGGCACACATACTCCAGTTTCCACAGACAGTTGTATGTTTCCGCATAGGTAAACATTTCTTCCACATTAAAGGTGCAGGTCTTAAGGGAGATACGTGACAATGCCTCATAGCCTAAAATATCTCCATTTTTTAAGGAAACAACCGGCTGGTAAACCGGATAGATTTTTTTCTCCTCGATGATCTGATCGAGCTGTTTTTTTATCGTTAATCGCTCACTCAATGCTATTCCCTCCATTTTCATATCGTTCCCCAGTATACAGGGGCGATGTAAAACTGATTTCAAGATCATGTAAAATAAAGTTAAAAATTTCGTATCTGTTCAGAACCACCTGAACAGATACGAGATTCGGCGATGCTGTCGCATTTAAAAATCGCCGAATCTTTTCAAACTATACGTTTTTGTACGGCTTCAGCAGCAAGTGCTTCAGCCTGTGCTGAACAGTTACAAAATTTCCTTACATTTTTATTTTTTTTGTGTTATCATGAGCAACTGGAAAGACAATAAACGTCGCCGACCCACTGTCAGACGGGTTGGTAGGTTTATTGTCTTTTTTTGTTAAAAAAGGAAAGGAAGGAAGAAAACAATGCCTAGAACAAGAGGAGAATCTATATTTTTTACAGCAATCACTGCCTGGATGATGGTATATTGCATGACACTTTATAATACCGTGCTGGCAACGGGCAGCTTTACAAATGCCACATTTCTCATCGCCCTCAAGGGTATGTGGATCGAGTATGTGATCATTTTCCTGCTGGCTTATTTTGTGTCCGGACATATCGCAAAATTCTTTGCATTCCGGGTGGTACAGCCGGGGGATCGCCCCATCTTTATCATCTTAGCGATCCAGACCTTTACGGTAGTGTCACAGGTATTTTTTGCCAGCATCATCGGACTGTATCACGGATATGGCTTTACCGTGAATTTCATTCCGGATTATATCATGACCTATTGTAAGAATTTTGTGATGGCATTTCCTCTGCAGCTTTTCATCGTGGGACCGCTGGCACGCCTTATTTTCCGAAGCATTTTTATCCGGACAAAGCGTGCGAAGGGAACCAACGGAATTCAGGCGGAGGCAGAAGAGATCGCAGACCGCACGGATCAGAATCTGGCACCTGCAAAATAGCATTCATAAGGAATAGTTGGTATTTCCAGGGAAATGTGTTATCCTATTTCCTATGTGAAGAATGCCGCAGCAGGATTGTTCCTCGCATGAAGGACGGACTGTCTGCGGCAATTTTGTATATAAGGAAGCGTCAGGAACTTTTGCAGGGGCTGGAAGGAGCGTACAAATGGAAGAGAGAATCACAGGAACCACCGGTTTGCTTGGACTGATCGGAAGCCCGGTAGGGCATTCCGGTTCACCGGCGATGTACAATTTCAGCTTTCGTTATCACAAGCTGGATTATGCTTATCTGGCATTTGATATCAAGGAGGATCAGGTGCCTGCAGCGCTGGATGCCATGCGGCTGTTTCACATGCGGGGCTGTAATGTGACCATGCCATGCAAAACAAAGGCTGCCGCCTGTGTGGACCAGCTTTCGCCCGCAGCTGCCATCGTGGGTGCGGTAAATACCATCGTCAATGATGACGGACATCTGACAGGCCATATTACGGATGGTATCGGATTTGTACGCAATCTCAAGGAGTATGGCTTTGATGTGGCAGGAAAACGGATCGTGATGCTTGGAGCCGGTGGTGCGGCGACTGCCATTTTTGTGCAGTGCGCACTGGATGGAGCGGCTTCGATCTCTATTTTCAATCGGAATTCTCCCACGCTGAAGCGCGCGAAAGAAACTGCAGAAAAGCTAAAGAGGGGGGCTCCGGCCTGCGAAGTGCAGGTATACTGCCTGGAGGATCAGGAAAAATTGAGAGAAGCGCTGTCGGAGGCGGATCTCCTTATAAATGGAACATCTGCCGGTATGACACCTCATGAGGAAGAGACTCTGGTGGACCGGTCACTGCTGCGCCCGCAGCTGGCTGTAGCGGATATCATTTATCATCCGCTGGAGACGAGACTGCTTCGTGAGGCCCGGCAGGCGGGCTGTTATCTTACGGTGAACGGTGAGGGCATGCTCCTGTGGCAGGGGGTAGCAGCCTATAAGCTTTATACCGGACTGGAGATGCCGGTGAGGGAGTATCAGAAATTTTTGGAAGAAGATGATTGCAAAAAATAAAAAAAGTGCTTGCTTTTTTAAAATCATCGTGCTATACTATGTCTTGCGTTGGAAAAACGCAAGAACATGCGCCTCTAGCTCAGCTGGCAGAGCACCTGACTCTTAATCAGGGTGTCCAGGGTTCGAACCCCTGGAGGCGCACTTAAATAATAGGCTACAGAGAATATCCTCTGTAGCTTTTTTTTACTGTATTGGAAACTTCGTTCCAATACAGCACTTCCTATTTATTTCCGCACCGCGATCAGCTTGCAGATGGGATTGCCGAGGGCGGAGAACTTTTCCTCGTATTCGGTCAGGATGTTGCCCTGGCAAAGGTCGGGGGTATGATGCAGATCGTAGGTACAGGCACTGACCTGCCAGCCTTCCGATGCATTTATTTCTTCCAGGGAGAAGTCAAACAGTCCCCGATTGTCGGTTTTAAATTCGATGGAGCCGTCCGGTGTGAGAATCTGATCATAGCGGTCAAGGAAGGCAGACGAGGTGAGACGGCGTCTGGCGTGGCGGTCCTTGGGCCAGGGATCGGAAAAATTCAGATAGATCCGGGAAACCTCTCCCGGCGCAAATACATTCGGCAGATCGGCCGCATCCATGCACAGAAAACGCATGTTTTTCGGCGGTTGATCGGGATCGATTTTCTGGATGGCACGCAGCAGTACGCTGGTGTAGCGTTCGATGCCGACATAGTTGATATCCGGGTGGGCGGCTGCCTGACCAAACAGAAACTGGCCTTTGCCCATGCCTACTTCGATATGAATCGGCTGATCTGGCTGCTCAAAAAAGGCCTGACTCCAGCGCCCGCGGTAGTCAGTGGGTGTATCATAGACGTAAGGACAGGCAGCGACAGCTGCATCGGCGCCCGGTATGTTTCGTAATCGCATGGTTCGTATTTTCTCCTGATAAAATAAGTTTCGCCTGCGACTGATTGTAGGGGAAGGAAGCTCCCTGTGCAGTAAAAAAGTCTTGCGCAAGCTATGCACGGATATTATACTGAGGTAGGAATGTAAAAATCAAGAGATAAAAGAGGAGCTTATGAAAAAAATCAGACATGCAGCTGCATGCATACTGCTGGCAGCCGTGCTGCTGCTCTCGCCGGCGATGCCCACTGCAGCGGCAGTGAAATGGCCCCAGACGCCTCAGGTAGAGGCTCCTTCGTATTGCATTATGGATATTTCCACTGGAACAGTGCTTTACGAACGGAATATGGATGAGAAGAATTATCCGGCGAGTATCACGAAGATTATGACGGCTTTGCTGGCGGTGGAGAATTGTTCTCTGGACGAGATCGTGACCTTTTCGGAGGAAGCGGTATATGGCAATGAGGGCGATACTTCACATATCTCCCGGGATGTGGGGGAGCAGATGACCATGGAGGAGTGCCTCTACGGTATGATGCTGGAGTCTGCCAACGAATGTGCATGGGCCATCGGAGAGCACATCGCCGCCAAAACCGGCGGTACGATGGAGGATTTCGCGGCGATGATGAATGAGCGCGCTGCGGAGATTGGCTGTACCAATACACATTTTAACAATCCCAACGGTCTGCCGGATGAGCAGCACTGGACCAGTGCCCATGATATGGCACTGATCGCAGCAGAAGCATACAAAAACGAGACCTTCCGTGCGATTACCGGAACTACCTCTTATACGATTCCGCCTACCAATAAGCATGGGGATGAGACCCCTCTGCACAACCATCACAAGATGATTTATCCGTATCACGGAGATTACAGCTATCTCTATGATTACGCTACCGGCGGCAAGACCGGCTATACGAATGCAGCCGGCAACACGCTGGTGACTTTCGCCACCAAGGGGGAGATGTCTCTTGTATGTGTTGTGATGCGCGAGACAACGCCGAATCATTATACAGATACACGGACCCTGTTTGATCATTGCTTTGAGAATTTCAAGCTGCTTCGGATCGCAGATTATGTGACGGATACCCAGACGAATGGAGATGCAGACCCCTTTGCTTCCATTGATGAAGAGGCTTACGTTTTACTGCCGGCTTCTGCTGATTTTGAGGATCTGAAGGCGAAGCTGGTGCAGGAGAGCTCTGACTCGGATGTGCTGGGAACCTATGTCTATACATATAAAGGCCGGGAGGTGGGCCGGGCAGATGTGCGGATGAATGACCTCTCAGACGAGGGATACGTATTTGCCCAGACAGAGGAAGATACGACAGGTGATTCATCCGTGGCTTCGGGTGCAGCAGCTGACGGGCAGGAGACGACTGAAAAAAAGCAGGGCATCCATATCGAGATTAACGGGCGGACGATCCTGATGGCAGCAGGTGTGATTCTGGCAGTGGTGGTGCTGTGTCTGGTGATTCACTGGTTGGTGACCCATTCCTATCTGATCCGACAAAAAGTCGCCGGCATCAGAAGCCGTCGAATGGAGAGACGCAGATACCGGACGATCCGGGATACGAGAAAGAGCCGCAGAAGACGAAAAAAAGAGCGGCGAAGCAAGCATCTGCGATTCTAATCAAACATTTGTAACACTGGAGCAACTGGATCCGGGGAGGTATTTGGACTGATGCTACTGGAAGAGCTGTATGCCTATGGCCAGACGGATGATTATCCGTTTCATATGCCGGGACACAAGCGTCGAATGTGTCTGCCGGCGGATGCGTACCAGCTGGATATTACCGAGATCGACGGCTTTGACAATCTGCATCATGCGACGGGCATTCTCCGGGAGGAGCAGGAGCGAATGGCGCAATTTCTAGGTGTCAGACGCTCCTTCTTTCTCGTGAATGGAAGTACCTGCGGGATTTTAGCAGCCATATCTGCCGCGGTAAAAAGAGGCGGCCGGATATTACTGGCGCGCAATTCCCATAAGGCGGCCTATCATGCGGTGGAGTTGCGGGGACTTTTTGCAACGTATTGTTATCCGTCGATTACATCCTTTGATATTCAGGGGGCGATCCGACCGGAGGCAGTGGACGTTGCGCTGAAAGCTGACCCGACGATTCAGGCGGTCTATGTGACCAGCCCGACCTACGATGGTGTGGTGAGTGACATCGCATCTATTGCAGATATCGTACATGCTCACGGACTTCCCCTGATCGTGGATGAGGCACACGGAGCGCATTTTGGCCTGCATCCGTTTTTTCCGGAGTCTGCGACTCGCTGTGGGGCGGATGTGGTGATTCAGAGCGTACACAAGACGCTGCCGGCCTTTACCCAGAGCGCGCTGCTGCATGTTTGCTCGGACCGGATTCCGGAGGATGCCATCGCCCATTTCCTGGGGATTTATGAGAGCAGCTCGCCTTCCTATGTTCTGATGGCAGGAATGAGCCGATTGGTTCCTTTTTTACAGGAGAACGGAGAGGAGCTCTTTGGAAAACTGAAGGAAAATCTGGAGCGGTTTTATGAAAAAAGCAGGCAACTGCAGCATTTGCATCTACTGCAGGCAGAGGATTTTGACCCGGCCGATGCGTTTGCAAAGGATCCGTCTAAGATTCTGATCCATACCGGCGGGTGCAGGATAGATGGAAAGCAGCTATATGACCGGTTGCGGACCGAATATCACCTGCAGCCGGAGATGTGTTCGGGGGAGTATGTGACAGCCCTTTGTACGCTGATGGATACAGAAGAGGGGTTTGAGCGCCTGGTACAGGCACTTGTTGAGATGGATGCGGCACTTTCTCCTGCATCAGAAAAAAAGCAGGGTTTTGTATCGCGAATCTACCGGGAGCGGACACAGGCATGTTCCATTGCCGAGGCTGTAGAAAAAAACCGCATTGCTGTTAGCTGGGATCAGTCCGCAGGGCGGATCAGCGGTGAATATGCCTATCTCTATCCGCCGGGGATTCCATTGCTGGTGCCGGGAGAGGGGATCGATGAGAATTTTGCATCAGAGATCCGGGAGCTTTTTTCCAGAGGTTTGATCCCAGAAGGACTGCAGGATCAGTCCGCAGCGATGATTCAGGTGCTGGCCTAGAACGAGAGATCATTGCAATGCGCCTTTTGTTCGGTTATACTAAATGGGCAGGAAGGATTTGACATAAGGAGGCACGTATGGCTGCTTTTCGTGATATATTTGGAAATGAACAGGTAATTGAACATCTGCAGAATGCGATCCGTATGGGGAAGGTGAGTCATGCCTATATTATCAACGCACCGAAATCCTCGGGGAAGATGATGATGGCAGAAGCCTTTGCCACCGCACTCCAGTGTGAGAAACATGGGGTGGAGCCTTGCGGCCAGTGTCATTCCTGTATGCAGGCACAGTCACATAATCAGCCGGATATCATTTATGTGACCCATGAAAAGCCCAATACCATCAGTGTGGATGACATCCGTGAGCAGATCAATCAGGATATTGTGATCAAACCCTATGCCAGCCCTTACAAGATTTATATTGTAGACGAAGCAGAAAAGATGAAGGCGCCGGCTCAGAATGCACTGTTAAAGACCATCGAGGAGCCTCCGGCCTATGGAGTGATTTTGCTGCTCACGTCCAACGCGGATGCATTTTTGCCCACTGTTTTGTCCAGATGCATTCGTTTAGACTTAAAACCGGTGCCCGAAGACAAATTAAAGACATACCTGATGCATTCCCACGGAGTCGTGGATTATCAGGCGGATGTATGCGTGGCCTTTTCCCAGGGAGTGGTCGGCAAGGCAATTGCGCTGGCTACTTCCGAATCCTTTAACGAGATCAAGGATGCTGCGCTGCAGCTGGTGGAGCGAATCCCGGACATTGAGCTGAGTGAGATGATCGCAGCGGTAAAGCAGATCGGAGAGTTTAAGCTGTCCATCAATGATTATTTTGACCTGCTGATGATCTGGTATCGGGATGTACTGTTATATAAAGCGACAGCAGACGCCAACAGCGTGATTTTTAAGGATCGTGTGCATGAGATCAAGCGGCAGGCCAACCGCTTTTCCTATCATGCCATTGAGTGCAAGCTGAATGCACTGGACAAGGCGAAGGCGCGGCTGAATGCCAATGTGAATTTTGATCTGGTGATTGAGCTGCTGCTGTTGACATTAAAGGAGAATTGAAATGACTAAAGTTGTAGGAGTTCGTTTCCGCAATGCGGGAAAGATCTATTATTTTGACCCGGGTGAGCTGGAGGTGCACCTGGGGGATCATGTGATCGTGGAGACTGCCAGAGGCATCGAGTACGGAAAGGTACTGCTGGCGCCCCGTGAGGTAGCTGATGATGCGGTGGTACAGCCGTTGAAGCAGGTGGTTCGCATCGCAACACCGGAGGACGAGGAAACGGTGCAGCGCAATCAGGAACGTGAAAAAAGCGCTTATAAGACCTGTCAGGAAAAGATCCGCAAGCATGGGCTGGATATGAAGCTTGTGCAGGCAGAGTATACGTTTGACGGAAACAAGCTGATGTTTTATTTTACGGCAGACGGAAGAATTGATTTCAGAGAGCTGGTAAAGGATCTGGCAGGAGTGTTCCGCACCCGTATCGAGCTGCGGCAGATCGGTGTGAGGGACGAGACCAAGATGCTGGGCGGCATGGGAATCTGCGGCCGGGAGCTGTGCTGCTGCTCCTATTTATCAGATTTTATCCCGGTATCTATCAAGATGGCAAAGGAGCAGAACCTTTCCCTTAATCCGACCAAGATTTCCGGCGTCTGCGGACGTCTCATGTGCTGTCTGAAAAATGAACAGGAGACGTACGAATATCTGAACAGCCGCCTGCCTGCTGTCGGTGCGCCGGTGACGGTGATCCACAGCGATGAGCACGGGGAAGTGCAGAGTGTGAACGTGCTGCGCCAGAAGGTAAAGGTGCTGGTGGAGGTAGATGATGAAAAGGAGCTGCGGGAGTACGATGCAGAGGAGCTGAGATTCCAGCCCCATCGGAAAAACAACAAGCTGTCCTCCAAGGAGCAAAAGGAGCTGGCAGGGTTGGAGGAGGATTCCCAGAAGAGTTCCCAAAAGGATTTCCAGAAGGGCTCGCAAAAGGATTCCCAGAAGGAGCCCCGGGAGAAGAAGGATCGCCCCCATAATGGCCATCACGGCAAAGGTCATGACCGCAAGTATCGCGGCGGCAAGGATCGTGCAAACGGAAAGGATCGTGCAGATCGTGGAGACAGAGCAAACCGCACAGGAGAAAAGCCTTCTGCAGAAGGAAAATAATACAGAGCTGCTGCGGCCGGGAGAGCGGCTGGATGATCTGCAGAGAAACGGATACGGGATCATTCAGGATCCAAAGCGCTTCTGCTTTGGCATGGATGCGGTGCTTTTATCCGGCTATGCCAGGGTAAAGCGTGGAGAATGCGTGCTGGATCTTGGAACGGGAACGGGAATTATCCCCATTCTGTTAGAGGCAAAAACAGAGGGCTCCCATTTTACAGGCCTTGAGCTGCAGGCGGAGAGCGCGGATATGGCGCGGCGCAGTGTGGCCTACAATGGTCTGGAGGAACGAATCGACATTGTGACCGGTGATATCAGGGATGCTTCAAATATCTTTGGAGCATCTTCTTTTGATGTGATCACTTCCAATCCGCCTTATATGATCACCCGGCATGGCATGAAAAGTGAAAATACAGCCAAGATGCTGGCACGGCACGAGATCGCATGTACGCTGGAGGATGTGGTGGCTCAGAGCGCGAGACTGCTTAGACCCGGCGGACGGATGTATCTGGTGCACCGGCCCTTTCGTCTGGTTGAGATCTGCAGTCTGATGCACAGCTATGGGATTGAGCCAAAGCGGATGCGGCTGGTTTATCCTTTTTTGGATAAGGAGCCCAATATGGTGCTCATCGAAGGGCTTCGCGGCGGAAATGCGAGACTGACCGTAGAGAAGCCCCTGATCATTTTTGAAAGCCCCGGAGTCTATACACAGGAGATCACAGAAGTCTATGGATACTAGAGGAACGTTATATCTATGCGCGACACCTATCGGAAATCTGGAGGATATTACGTATCGCGTGCTTCGTATATTAAAGGAAGTGGATCTGATCGCGGCAGAGGATACGAGAAATTCCATCCGGCTGCTCAATCATTTTGAGATTCACACCCCCATGACCAGCTACCATGAATACAATAAGATCGAGAAGGCCTATCAGCTGATTGATCAGCTGCGGGCAGGAAAAAATATTGCCCTTATCACGGATGCCGGCACACCGGGGATTTCGGATCCCGGTGAGGATTTGGTTCGCATGGCGCTGGAGGAGGGGATACCTGTGACATCCCTGCCGGGAGCGGCCGCCTGCATCACGGCACTCACCATGTCCGGACAGCCTACGAGACGCTTCGCCTTCGAGGCATTTTTACCCCGTGAAAAAAAAGAGCGGGCGCAGGTGTTGGAGGAATTAAAGAACGAGACCCGTACCATCATTCTCTACGAGGCGCCGCATCATCTGATCGCCACACTGACCCAGCTGCGGGAGGTGTTGGGCAACCGCAGTATCTCTGTGTGCCGCGAGCTTACAAAGAAGCATGAGGAAGTTCGAAAAACCACACTGGATGATGTTCTGCTTTTTTATAAAGACCAGGAGCCCCGGGGAGAGTATGTGCTTGTGATCGAAGGCGCGGATAAAAAGGAACTGGAAGCGAAGGCACAGCGTGCCTGGGAGGAGCTGACGCTGGAGGAGCACATGGCGTTCTATGAATCCCAGGGAATGATGAAAAAAGAGGCGATGAAATGCGTGGCGAAGGACCGCGGCATCTCCAAACGGGAGGTCTATCAGGCGCTGCTTGATGTGAAAGAATAGTATCAGTGAGTTTTTTATTGCTAATTTCAAGGGTTTATGCTACAATGAAGCCCTAATTCTTATGTCTATGGTTTGTGTAGGAAATCCCCGTAAAATATCGAGGGAGGACATTACATGAACAACTATCGTTCGGCTGCCTGGCGAATTTTCGCGGCACTGGGCGTCACATTTTTTATGGTTTGCCTGCTGCTGTGCGAGCGCACCGGCGCGGTGAATCTCTATCGGGAAGCTCTTGAATTTGATTCCGACGGCAATCTTCAAATGACCACACACGACAAAAAGGCCACCAGCGGTACGAAATACCGTACGATTGGCTGGACCATCAAGCGTTACCAGGGGTCGGTCACTGCAAAGGAGAGCGCCCGCATCAAGCTTCGACAGACCAGTTCTTATGCAGATCCGAATGATTCCAATTACGTCTATACGAGCTTTGTCTGTGACAAATATGATATTTTCGGGCGGATCGGTGCTGCCTCCAAGGCCTGGCGCAAGGAACTGTATCAGAATGGCGGGGTCGTCTATCTGGATGCGATCATGACCGTCGTGGTAGACGGCAAGGCTCTGGGCAGCATGGATGCAGACGGCACGCTTCACGGAGAGGTCTATACGACGGCAGAGGGAATCATGAATGCGAGAGGGTGGGCCGATCCCAGCGGTCTGCTGACACATTTTAACAAGGCAGTCTATTTTCCACCGGATCCGGATATGGTCGAGACGCCGGAGGAGACCGCAGATAAAGATACGCTGCGTCTCGTTTACGGCGAGGAGGAATGCGAGGAAAATTCGGTGGCGATTCGCGGGGCGGATACCTTTGACGCAGAGCAGGCGATTCCTACAGGGGAATATCTGACTGCCACCGGCGCATTGCAAAAATATTATTACAAATGCGTGCTGACACATTACTATGGCACGATGAATGTGCCGGTTCAGCTGGATGTGACCTATACGTATACCTATCAGCAGGGAAAAGAGACGGTGACAGATACCATCACCACGCCTGTGACGGTATATGTGCAGCGAAGCTATTCCTATTACCGGATCAAAAGCCTGAAGCTCTACGCATTGGAAAGTGTCCGGATCGAAAATGGCGCGCTTCCATCGGATGCCATCGAAGTAGATCCACAATATACCATCAATGTCAATCTTGTGCGCGATCAGGGTGAGTACGTGAAGATTCCGTCTGTTTCCGGCAGTCTGCAGGGCGGAGATCTTTCCTCGGGCGGTTCCCTTAGCTCGGAGCAGCTGCAGTCCTATGCAGAGGGCCTGGTTGGGGAGCTTAAGGTGCGAAACGACCGTTTGTGGATTGACGGAGAAAAAATATTGAAAAATGCCTATACTGACGGCAGTGCGCCGGAGCCTCTGATCCAGACGGGAGTGCGGCAGCAGCAGATTACGACAGAACAGCTGCTGATTCCCCATACAAAGAGAAATGCTACCTATGAGACTGATGCCTGGGCGACATATAAAAGCGTGTATGACAGCGACAGTGAGGAGATGTCGATCGGACAGACCAACGATGTGACCGTTCACACGCCGGTGGTCTGCAAGGGCGGCATCACGGATGACATCGCACACAATCAGCAGGTGGAACCGACGCAGTATCTTTCACTGATTTTAGGTCGTCCATTTACGACGGGGATTTCCACCTACGGAACCCATCGCAGTTCGCCGGGCTATGGGACGAGGGATTATGCAAAATATGTGATTGCCCGTCAGGTTCGGTTCCCTTTCCCGGTTTATCTTGGAAACACCTATTATGAAAAGGATACATGGATCGAGATGGGCAGCAGCTCCACCTTTACCCTGCCGGTAGGCGTGGATGAGGGAGACTATCGCATCTACTATCGTACTATCGCGGCAAATGTGGCAGCAGCCCCGGAAGGGACGGATCTAACCGGCTATCTGGCGAATCTGGAACTGTCACAGTATATTGCTTATGATTCGTTGATGGTGACGGTGGTGGGGCGGATGTATGATCTGGCCATCACGGATCTGGTGGATTATCCGCGCTGGAAGAGCGTATTTTACGAGTCCGACGGGACCAAAAAGGAGAATTACTTCTGGATCGGCCGAAGGAACGCAGATGGTGAGGTGGTAGCATCCAGACAAAGCAGCGGTATTTTTCCTGTTTTATACGGAGATCATCCCTATAATCCCACGGCTCATGCGCTGGGACTTGGCTATCGGGCCAAGCTTCGTCTCAAAACCACCGGAGATATGTATGGCGACGAAGCGCAGGTGATTGGTTTTCCTACCTTTTATTACATTTCGAGTGACGGATCCACGCGGAAACAGGTGCGGCTCTATGAGAAGGATGGCCTGACGGAGCTGGCGCCGAAGCTGGTATTTTCATCGGAGGATCGCAAGTTTGTGGGAATCTATGAGAAAAACGTGCGGGATCTGTCGGTCTGCGGGCGGTCGCTGCAGGTATGGGATAGTGAGTATCAGCTGCCGGCGGACCTGCGGATTGTGGATGCGGATGTGGATCTGGATGCCTATATCCAGGCACATGGCGGACGGATCAGCCAGCGTGCACCGATTTTCTACCGGGACGGTTATCTGCTGGTGCGGTTTGAGCTGCACTCCTATAGGGATCAGGCGGACACAGGACATCTGGCTTATTGCAACGTGTCAAATGCCAGCAGCGGGTATTGTGATATGTGGAAGCTGCAGGGCTACACTTATACCAGGACGGATGGCCTGGGCAATAGCTTTTCCTTTTTAGACGGTGACTGTCTGCTTTTTGATATCCGACGCAATCTCCATACAGA